>JAYRLO010000071.1:2881-11162 GCA_041905215.1 Aeromonadaceae bacterium | reverse complement strand
CCGGCAGGCTAGCAGGGTGCCACCGACCAGAAGGCCCAGCAGAGCCAGCCAGCCCACCAGTGGGTAATCAAGAAATGACAACAAGACCAGCATCAGCACCGAGCCCAGAATGGCGACGCAGTGGGCATCGGTTACGACCGATGAGCCAGCTCGCCCGGTCAGGGGCACCTGCTGCGCATCGCTTTGCAATCGCCAGCCAAATCCGGGCAAGGCGATAAAGGCATACATGGAGAGCAGCAGGTAGCTGACGACAAATGCACTCTCGTCACGGTAGAGCGTCAGAGCCAGCAAGAACCAGAGGAAATGGCCCGCCAGGGTGCCCCACCACAGCCAGCGTCGCTGGACATGAAATTGCAGCGCCAGTGCCGCCAGTGAGACCAGTGCCACATAGCCCAACAAGCCGGGCAAGGTGCCATGTCCGGTAGAGACCAAGGCTGGAACCAGATAGCCCCCCAACAGCCCCAGCACCGCCAGTAACGGCCCCTGAACCAACGATAGGACCAGCGCCAGCAAGGAGACCAGCGCCAACAGTGCGAACGCCACGCCCGGCCCCATCAGTCCATAGTGGTCGAAAGCCATCAGCAGGCTGGCATACCAGGCAATCACACCGCCACCAGCCAAGGCTGCCGGAACGTAATCGGCTTGCTGCCCCAGGCGGGGCAACGTCAGACGCAGGTCTCGTTGACGCAACCACTCACTGGCCAGTACCAGAGCCAACCCAAGAATGCCGGCAGCAACCAGACGGCCGGTTGGCCCCAGTACGCTGTGTTCAACGCCAAATTTGACCAGAAAAATCCCGCCAAAAGCCAGCGCCACACCACCAACCCACACCATCCAGCGCGATGCCAGATCCCGCTCCAACTGCTCGCCGGCGGCACGCCGCGGCTTGGATGGAACGGATGATGTGACTGGTTGACGAACGGATTCCTGACGCGCCAGAGGTGCCTGAGCAGGCTTCACAGGAGTGGCCTCCTGGGCGGAAACTGTTTGAGCGGTCGGCTGCGAAACAGCCAGGGCTGGCTCGCTCATCGGTGCGACGGGCGTGACCGGCATTTCGGCAGCCGGATCCCCGACATCCGCAGTTACCGTTGAACCAGCGGCAGAGGAAGTCGGCTCCGGCGAGCGATGGTCGGCCTGTTCGCGCGCGGCCAGACGTGCTTCCAACCGCTGCAACTGCTGGCGCATCTTGCGGAGATCCTGCTCCAGTGACGAGGTGCGACCCATGGCAATCAGGCCACAAATAGCCCCGCCCGCCACCAGCAACACCACCAGAAGTCCGATCAAGACTTCACTCATAACGCCTCCCTGCGCACTTTTTCTTCGTATGGCTCTCAGGGTATGTGTCAAGCGGTGCTACCGCAAGAGAAGCGGCATCGGCGATACCAAATCATCTGATGCATCACAAATAGTCAAATGGAACATCCCCTGAGATGGCGGGGGCGCAGACAGCCAGGGATCGCTTATGCATAATGAAAAAAACTTTCGGAGTCCCCCTGTGGCCACTCTCAATGAGCAATTACTGACTCGCCTGGATCGAGTCATCCTCGGCAAACCCCATGAGCTGAGACTCGCCCTCTGTTGTCTGCTGGCTCAAGGGCACCTGTTGATTGAAGATCTGCCCGGCATGGGCAAGACAACCCTGGCTCATGCACTAGCGACCCTGTTGGGTCTCAGCTACCAGCGCGTGCAGTTCACCTCCGATCTGCTACCCGCCGATCTGCTTGGCCTGTCGATCTTCGATGCGCAAACCAACGCCTTCAGTTTTCACCCCGGGCCGCTTTTCTCCCAGGTGTTACTGGCCGACGAGATCAACCGGGGCAGCCCGCGTACCCAGAGTGCATTGCTCGAGGCGATGGCCGAGCGTCAAATCTCGATTGATGGAGTCACGCGCCCGCTACCCGACCCCTTCTTTGTCATCGCCACCCAGAACCCGCAGGATCAGGCCGGCACCTTCCCGCTGCCGGAGTCGCAACTCGATCGCTTCATGATGCGTATCGAACTCGGCTATCCCAGCAAGGAGGCCGAGTTGCAGATGCTGCTCAGCCCGGAGCACGAGCCGCTGACGCCACTGCTCGATTGCCGCCAGCTCAAAGCCATGCAACAGGCGGTGACCGAGGTGCAAGCCGCACCACCATTTCTCGATTATCTGCTGGCATTGGTGCAGGAGAGTCGCCACAGCGATCTGATCCCGAACCCACTATCCCCCCGAGCCAGTCGAGCACTGCTGGCCGCCGCCAAGGCATGGGCCTTCCTCGATAACCGCAATTACCTGCTACCCGATGATCTGCAGGCGGTCTTTCCATCGGTTGCCGAGCACCGTATGCGCAGCGGCCCGAGCCGGGCAGGAGCCCAGCAGAGCCTGAGCCGCAAACTACTCGCTAGTGTGGATCCGGTTCGATGACTTCAAGCCAACGCCTGCGACGCTGGTGGAACCCACTCTGGGTGCGCTGGCTGAACCGCCGATTGCCGCCGGCGCCGCGCGTTGAATTGCACCATAAGAGCCTGTTTATCTTCCCCAGCCGCTATGGCTTCCTCTTTTTGGGGACTGTCTTTACCCTCTATCTGCTCGGCACCAATTATCAAAATAACCTGATCCTGGCCCTGAGCTTCCTGCTGGCGAGTCTGTTCATCACCTGTATCTGGCACTGCTACCAGAATCTGGCGGGCCTCACCGTCACGGCCATGGCCACCGAGCCCCACTTTGTCGGTCACTCGGTGCGCTTCTCGGTACAGCTAAACAGCCAGCCTCGCCAACGCTACGCGCTGCAACTGAGTGTCGATGGCGGAGCCGAGGAGCAACTGGCGCAGTTCGACGAACAGGGGACGCTCGGAGTCACGCTAATCGCCACCCACAGGGGCTGGTTAAAACCTGGCCGACTGCGATTGGCCAGCCGCTTCCCCCTCGGGCTGCTGGAATGCTGGACCCTGCTGGATCTGCAACAGAGTGCCCTCATCTATCCAGCTACGTTGGCTGGTGCCGTGCCACTGTGCAGCGGGCCAGGCAGCGAAAGTAGCAGTGCCCCGGCCGGCAACCAGTCACAGCTGGCGCCAGGCGCTGGTCATGGTAGCGATGAATTATTCGGGCTGCGCCCCTATCAACAAGGTGAGTCACTGAGTCATGTCGCCTGGAAACAGGTGGCCCGCGGGCGTGGCATGATCAGCAAGGAGTTCGCTGCCGAACCCTGGCAGCCACAGTGGTTGCGCCTGCAGCAGACCCCGGGAGCCACACTGGAAGAGCGGTTAAGCCGCCTGTGCTATGCGGTCTTACAACTGGAGCAACAAGGACGTAGCTACGGGCTGGATCTGGGCAGTAGCGCCTTGTTGCCCGCATCTGGCCCCCAACAACGCCTGGCGGCACTCGAGAGGTTGGCACTGCATGGTTACTGAAACCACCATCGACCGCCTGCCCCCCCATGCCACCAGTAAACTGACGCTGGCCTGGCTATGCAGCAGCTATGGGCTCGCCATACTGCCGCTCTATGGCGAGCTGAGCCCGCTCATCTATGCCATCGCCCTGCTGGCAATCGGCTGGCGCTATCTCATCGTGCAGGGCAAGGTACGGCTGTTGACTCCTTGGCAGCTCAAGGCGACAGCCCTGCTCGGTTGCATGCTGATCGCCGTGCTGGCCTTCCAACAGGGAGTTCTGGGCTCCATCCTCAATCTGCTGGTTCTCGGGTGTGCCCTGAAATTTTTGGAATTTCGCCAGCGGCGGGATCTGCGTCTGCATATCCTGGCGCTCTACTTTCTTGGCGGCATCACCTTCGTGTTTCACCAGCAGTGGTACTTTGTCCTCTACCTGCTGCTGAGTGTGACGCTCAACACGGCCGCCTTGTTGTCACTGCAGATGCCGCAGCACAGAGGCCCCCAACTGCGCCAGGCCGCCTTGTTGATCGGCCAGAGCATACCTCTGATGCTGGTGCTGTTTATCGTGTTACCGCGCGTGGGCCCACTGTGGCAGCTACCCAATGCTAAACGAGCCACCACGGGGCTGAGTGAACAGATAAGCCCGGAGCAGATCAGTGATCTGACTCGTTCCAGCGAGTTGGTCTTCCGAGCCCATTTCCCGTCGGAGCCCCCCGCGGTTCGCTACTGGCGAACCCTGGTGCACGAGAGCTTCGATGGCCACAGCTGGAGCATGAGCCCACAACTGCGGCAGTGGCAGAGCTCTCGACTGCAACTGCCCTTCCCCGAGCCTCCGGTGCAGTGGCCAGGCCCCAAGCTTGACTACCAACTCTATGTCGAACCGAACTATCACCACTGGATCTACGGCCTGGATCTCTCGGCATCCCCGGAGCCAACGTTGAGTCTGACACCGGCACTGACCCTGATCAGCCTCAACCCGCTGACCCAATCGCGGCAATTCACGCTCAGTTACTACCCGGAACAGAGCAAAGAGCCCCAACTGAGTGAGGCCCGCCGTCGCTTCAATCTGACTCTGCCTACATCTGGCAACCCACGCAGTCGCCAGTTGGCACAACAGTGGAAAAAACAGTATGCCGACCCGCAGCAGTTGATCCGGGTTGCGATGAACTATTTCCGCGAGCAGCCCTTCTACTACACGTTGCGCCCGCCCCCACTGGCGACAGATGGTATCGACGATTTTCTGTTCACAACCCGCGCCGGATTCTGTGCCCACTACGCCAGCAGCCTGGCGTTCCTGTTGCGATCCGCTGGCATACCCACCCGGCTGGTCACCGGCTATCTGGGCGGGGAATATCACGCCAGCGAGGGCTATGTCAGCGTCCACCAATTCGATGCCCACGCCTGGGTCGAGGCCTGGTTGCCCGGCGGCTGGCAGCGGCTGGATCCAACCCTGATGGTCGCTCCGGATCGCGTCACCATGGGGCTCGATGAGCTGATGCGCGATCAGGGATTTTTGGCTCAAGACCCGCTGAGTCTGGCCCGCTATCGCCAGATCCCCTTGCTCAACGATCTCCGTCTGCTGTTGGCCGATCTGGATTATCAGTGGACCGTCTGGATCCTCAACTACGACAGCAGTGCCCAGCAGGATCTGCTCAAACGCTGGTTGGCTGACGGACTCGGTGGCCGGATCGCCCTGCTGGTAGGTGGTAGCGTGTTGGCCATTCTTATTGCCTGCGCCATAGGTTGGCTCTATCGACCTCGGCAACGGCTCGATCCCCTGCTCCAGCTCTATCACCAGGCCTGCCGACGACTGGCTCGCAGCGGCTGGCCTCGACAAGCCGATGAAACCCCGCTGCAGTATGTCGCGCGCCTCGCCCGGAATGGCCATCCGGCAACAGCGACCATGCGGCAGCTGACGCACCGCTTCCTGCAATTACGCTACTCGGCAAACCGTTCGTCATTGGCCGATTGGCGACGATTGCGCCAGCTGCTGCGACGCATCAAGAGTCGGCCGTTTGCGCCAAACCACCCCACAAAACTTGATTAGCGTCACAAAGATGCATTAGCATCGCGTTGAATTTAACAAGTATTCAACATAAGGACCGCCGAATGCAGCAGATGCAAAAATGGGCACACCAGCTTCTGGAGTGGGGACAGGTACTGGGGCTGATGATCATTGCGGCAGCCACACTGATTGCCATCGGTCACCTGTTGCATGAGATGGTTCTGGTGATGCGGGTTACCCTGGCGGATCTGCTGTTGCTGTTCATCTACCTGGAGGTGCTGGCCATGGTGAGCATGTATCTCAAGGCGGGCAAGTTGCCGATCCGGATACCCATCTATATCGCCATTGTGGCCCTGGCCCGTTACCTCATCCTCGACATGAAAGAGATGGATACCTGGCGGCTGCTGGGTGTTGGCGGTACTGCCCTATTGCTGACCATCACCGTCTTTCTCATCCGCTATGGCCATTACCGTTTTCCTTACCAGCAGGATTAGTAATCCCCCGCTCATCAATAGATTTTAACTATCAAAGAAACAGATTATTTCCATTATCTTCTAACCAGTCAGGGGCCTACAGTGAAGCGGTAGGCCATGCTGAGGCCAGGAAGATGAGGAACTGATCATGTCAACACAAGCTATCAACATCGGAATTGATGAAGGCGATCGCCAAGCCATTGCGCAAGGACTCTCAGCCCTGCTGGCGGACACCTACACCCTCTACCTGAAAACCCACTACTTCCACTGGAATGTCACAGGGCCCATGTTCCAGACCCTGCACCTGATGTTTGAAACCCAGTACAACGAGCTGGCACTAGCGGTTGATCTGATCGCGGAGCGCATCCGAGCCCTCGGAGTACAAGCTCCGGGAACCTACCGGGAGTTCATGCGGCTCAGCTCCATCGCCGAGAGTGATGGTGTGCCCAAGGCCCATGAGATGATCCACCAGTTGGTGGAAGGACAGGAGGCCGTGGTCAGAACCGCCCGCTCCCTGTTTGCCCGCGTCGATACCGCGCATGATGAAGCAACAGCGGATCTGCTGACCCAGCGCATCCAACTGCATGAGAAGACTGCCTGGATGCTGCGCAGTCTGCTGGAGTAATCAGCTCATCACCCCGGACTTCTGGTTGGCGTCGGCGGCGTCAACCAGGCAGACTTGAAATCGAACCAGCCCAGGTTGTTCAGGCGAATGCCTCTAGCCTGGGCTGGCCCCTGCAACCGCAACCAATGGTGAAACAGGGGCTGCAACCAGCCCATTGCGATCACCTGGCTCATCAGCTGCTCACTGCTGATCTGCTCGCTCTGCCACTGCTGGTGCCAGTGGGTGAGTTGCTGCGCATCCCCACCACAGATCGAACGACGCAGCAGAGGACTACCTAACAACCAGCAGCCCAGCGCCCACTCACTCGGGGCCGCAAAATTGACTGAGCCCAACCAGAGATCAGCCATGACAGCACCTTGTTGCCAACTGGCGTAATCCAGCTCGAGCAGTTCTAATGTGACGCCCTGCTCTGCCAGCAGCAACCGCATCTCGTCGGCCAACATGCGATATTCCGGCTGCTGCTCGTAATAGGCCAGTTTCACAACCGTCGTCGATGCCGACAGCAGCATAGAGGGAGCTTGTGACTCACCGACAGCCTGCTGATGTAGCCAATGGGGGAGCAGACTGGCCGCAGGAGCCCAATAGCGGCGAATAGCCAGTGGAACCTGACTCATCAACCGATAGGGATTGAGCACAGTTTGCAGCCAGCGGCGAGCCGATGGAGCCTGCCACCACGCCGAACGGCTGTCACACAGCAGAAAATAGCCACCCTGCTCGAGCACCATCTCGGCGGCAGGCAAACCGGAGTCCTGGCGTGGGGCTGCCTCTGGGGCGTTCTGGATCTCCAGGCCACAGACCTGACGCTCGCCGAGCTCCAGCTGTTCGGCCAGCATCGGCATCATCCAGATATCAACCTCATCCAGCAGCGCCCGCAAGGCAAAATAGTCATCAAACGCCCGCAATCTCAGGTGATAGGCATTATTTTCAACGACGCGGTAGGGCCCGGTTCCGACGGGCCTGGACGCAAAGTCGGCACGTTGTTCATGATCGGCTGGCAACACCATGGCCGTGACATCGGCCAGCAACCAGGGCAGACGGCCATCGGCTCTGGTTAACTCGATGCTGATGGTTCGTGCATCCACGGCCTGCACCCGCTGCAGATGACCAAAGAGCGGGTGTTGCTGCAAGCGGATCAGCGTCGCGAGCACATCGTCGGCATTCAGCAGCCGACCATCATGAAACCGTACCGCCGGACGCAGATAGAAGATCCATTGCCGCTCATCGATCCGCTGCCAGTGATGGGCCAAATCACTTTCGACTTCCCCATTTTCCTCATTTATCCGCGTCAGCCCGTTGAAGATCTGCCGAACCAGATGGGCTTCTGAACGGCGTAGCGGTAGAGCAGGGTCCAGATTCGGCATGGGGCGGTAGTAGGGAACCCGCAGGATCTGTTGCTCCTGTTGCTGGGCCTTCCCGAGTTGTTTGAGCAGCAGAGGCGTCAGTAATTGCGGATCCGCCTCCATCAAAAGCACGGCTTGTTCGACGTGCCCCTGGGCCAACAGCTGCTCAACCCGCTGACGCAACAGCAGATCTGGGGCGCAGAGGCAACGAAGCGTCGAACGGTAGCCTCGTCCGGAGCGAGAGTGCCACTGGATCCAGCCCAGCGCTTCCATCTGCCCTAGCAAGCTGCGCACGTGGCGCCGGGTACAGCTCAGTAGCTCGGCCAGATCTTGTAGCGTGGTCTCCACATCGTCGCCCACATATCGACGGTGCAATTTGAGGTAGTGATATTCCAGACGCCGCGATGTCATAAAAGAGGAAACCTTATTCGAGCAAGTCAGCAATTTTTAGTTCCCCCTATTAGAGCGATCCTTT
>JAYRLO010000071.1:0-2871 GCA_041905215.1 Aeromonadaceae bacterium | reverse complement strand
CCAATGAAGAGAATCAATCAGACACAAGTTGCCCTATTCTTTCAACAGTGGCTATTGCGACAACAACCGGGCTGGGGCCAGCCGATTTGGGCCTTGCAAGAGCTGGAACGGCTGATGCAGTGGCAGCTATTGCAGGCACCCGCCAATACGTACAAACGTCATTATTGAGCCATCGAGCAGCACCACAAGGAGCCAGCACATGCATATCGAACACGTCGCCATCTGGTGTCGGGATCTGGAAGGGATGCGGCAGTTCTATCAGCGCTACCTCGCCGCCGAGGCTAACGGCAAATACACCAACGCCCGAGGATTTTGCTCCTACTTCCTACGATTTCCCGCATCAGGCTGTCGTTTGGAGCTGATGCAATGGCCGGAGGTACAAGAGAGTCGAAATGAGGCGGATCGCCAGTATATTGGTCTGGCACACCTGGCGTTTTCGCTGGGCAGCAAGACCGCCGTTGACCAGCTAACGGCACGCCTGCAGGCGGATGGTTACCCACTCCTGAGCGGCCCACGAGTCACCGGTGATGGCTACTACGAAAGTTGCCTGCTGGATCCGGAGCTCAACCGCATCGAGCTAACCGCCTGACGGGTAATGGGGACACCAGGCACAAGCTGGATGATGTGCAGAGGTCAGCGATAATCGCTGGCCTTTTCCGCAAACAACGCATCTCGCCGTCGCTGGATTTCATGCCACCAACGCTCACACAAGGAGCCATTGTCTCGACAAAACGGCTTGTTAAATACCAGATAGTACTCCCGAGCCAGCAGCGGCTCACCGAAACGGCGGATCTGTTTCTCCCACCCCAATGACTTGATTAATTGGCTGGTCGGCTCGTCGGGACCCAATATCAGATCCAGGCGACCCGACAGCAACTTGGCCAGATCCTGTTCCTGAGTCCTGGCCGCCTCATACCGGATCCCCTGGCTATCCAACACCTGGGCAAGCGAGGTACCACTGGCGACACCCAGTCGATACTGAGCCAAACCAGCCAAGCCATTACCCAATCCCTGTGGAACAAAATCTGGCCGACTGAAGAGGTAATACTCGAGGGTGTAGAGCTGTTTGGATTCATCAACATCCCCGGTCGTGGTTCGGGGATAGATCAAAAAATCGGCGCGATCTGTCGTATAGGAGTAGCCGATGGCTCCATCCAGCAGACCATTCTCTAACAGGTGCAGGATCCGCTTCACCGGCATGCGCCGCAGCGTGACATCAATATCCAATGCAGCCGCGCTTTGCATCACCAGTTCGATGGCCAGACCGGGAGGATTAGCGGGCTGTGGCCCCTTGCCCATCTGGTAGGGTGCAAAAGGATACTCACCGTAGGCTAACGTCACCTCAGCCGCATCGGTCGATACCCCGAGCAGTAATAAACTCAATCCACATAGCCAGCAACGAAATAGAGACATACCAAGCCACCTGTAAACCGAGCTGCACTACCAAGAGTGTAAGCCATAGCTTGCTACTCCAGTTTGTTATCTGTGAGCAGAAACAAAAAGCTATGTCCCAGTTATGTGTTGATGAGTCCATCCGATGTTGGTCTGGAATCCGAACGAACGCAGACACGTCGTGAATACCTCCTTGTAGCCTCGATGGCGGCATCCCTGCCGCCAACGGTCTGCTTTTCGTCCAGACTCCATCCCTCTGACGAGCGGTTCCGACTCATCACAGCGACAAGGTTGCGCTAAGCTGACCCTCTGCGCCATGGATGGCGCGGCGGAGCCCCCATGGATGGGTTCACGGCGAGTCAGCGTGCGCCACCTTGTCGATGTAGCAGAAATCTTCAACAGGAAACTGGGACAGAGCCAAACAAAAAGGGAGCTTGATAGCTCCCTTTGCAACACCGGATGGACCCGCTAGCCTACAGCGGGTAGGGCGGTGAGATGAAGCCTTGATAGCCATCCACAAACAGGTGGGACAGCGCTTGGACCTGCTCCTGACTCTCAACACGGGTTGCTATCGTGACAATCCCTGCGTTGTGTGCAGCCCGACAAACCGCAGACAAGAACGCCTGATCACCCTCCTCCTTGAGCACCATACCGGTATAGCCATGATCGACCTTCACATAGGCCGGATTCAACGCCTCCAGATAGTCCAACGACTGGAAGTTGCGGCCGTATTGATCGACCCCCCACCCAAAACCGTTCTGCTTGATCACACTGAGCAGACTCTCAATCTGCTGGCGGGAATGGAGGATGGCTGACTCCGGTACCTCAAAATAGAGACGACCGGCCAGCATTTTGTTCTTTTGCATAAACTCAGCTAACCACAACGCAAACGGTGCCGATGAGATGGAAGTCAGCGTCAGGTTGATCGCCAGTTTGAGTGCCAGATTATGCGTCAATTGCTTGCCGACCTGCTCGAGCACATAGCGGTCGAAATCAGCCCCTAACTTGAACTGCTCCACGGCTGGCATGAATTGCCCAGCAAAGTAATCTTCGCCATCGCGATGAATGCTGGTGAACAGCTCCGCATGGTGAGGTTTCTGGCTAGCCAGCAAGATCGCAGGCTGGACCTTGAAACGGAATAACCCCAACTGCAGCGCATCATTGAGCAAGTCACGCCAGGCAATACGCCCCATGGCATCACTCTTGTCACGACTATCGATGACCACGGAGCTGCGTCTGTCACTGCGTGCATGTCGCAGCGCATTGTCAGCCTTGGTCAACATCATCGAGAGATCATCATTGCCTTCGCGCGGCGCAATGCCCACCACAGAGATAGCCTGTTCGCGCTCCATCGGATTCACCACCAACTCGGCAATGAATCGGTTGATCAGCTCACCAACCTCAACCAGCTCTTGCATCTCAAGACCCGGCAATAACACAGCATATTCGGTAGCCGAAATCCGCGCCAGAGCACTCCCT
>JAYRLO010000070.1:4217-11397 GCA_041905215.1 Aeromonadaceae bacterium | reverse complement strand
GTCTGAGCAGTGATATTCCATCGCCATCCGGCAACCCCAAATCCAACAAGATCAAGCCATACTCGCTGACCTTGACCAGAGACTCGGCCTCGGCCACGCTCCGGGCCACATCGCAGCTGTACTGTTCATGACTTAAAGCCTGCTGCAACCCTTGCCGCAGCAGGCTATCGTCTTCGACCACCAGAATCTTCATGACCGGATCTCAATTTCTGTTCGTTAGCAGAAAGAGCATCCTATCACTGCTGGAGCTTTTCCTGTAACCGAGCGATCTCGCGCTGCCGTCCGGCATCGGCGATTTCCCGCCCCGGGCGTGGCGCAGCAGCCTTGGCCTTCGCCAAGTAAGGCTTGGCCTGCTCGAGCTTGCCCTGGCTGACCAAGAAGTCGGCATAGAAGTAGTTGCTATCGATACCATCGGGGTTCAGTGCCAACCCACGCTTGAGCATGAACTCGGCGCGATCCTCATCACCGAATCCCAGAGGCCACCCCGGAACCTTGTAATAGAGCACCCCCAGCGAGGTCAGCGCCGAACCATTGAGGACAGAAGGGTCCTTGGCAATCACCGCCTCGTAGGCAGCCTTGGACTCCTCGGCCAACGACAGAGCCCCGAGCCCCCCCTTGGCACCGGCATAGCTGCCGATGATGATCCCGGCCCAGGTCTTCAGAGCCAGGTCGTCCGGATGTGCTGCACTGCTGGTGCGTACCGCATCGGCCAGAGTAGCCAGTGCCTGCTCCTGAGCATCCCCCTGCTGCTGGTACTGCGCCTGGGCCCATTGCTGCTGAAATTGCAAATAAGGCTCGGCATCACCGGCCATTGCCGAGCCACTCATCACCAGGCTGATGACAGAACCACACACCAGGCTTAACAGAGCCTTAAAACCAAAACGTGACTTCATGATAGATGCTCCTTGGAGGATGACAGTGGTTGCGAGGGAACCGCCAGACGGAGTGTCGGACGTTTCGCAAAGCTATGGATCTGCTCACGCTGGGCGCCGATGGCCCGATCCACCAGAGCAGGGAACAGACCATTGAGCCAGACAAACAGTTTTTCCGGCCAACCGATGAAGCGTCGACGGCGTCGCCCCGCCAACAGCACCATCAACTCATCGGCAACTCGCGACGGTGCATCAACCTGAGTGCCAAGCGCCCGATTCAGCGCATCGACGGCGCCATGATTGAGCTCGGTCGCCGTTGCCCGTGGTGCCAACAGGCAGATGCGCGGGCCATTCGGCCCGACCTCGCGCGCCAGTGCCTCGCTAAAGGCGTGCAGTCCGGCCTTGCTGGCACAGTAGACCGAGAACCCCGGGTAACCGATGGCCCCGAAGGTGGAGCCGATATTGACGACAGTACCGCTCGGGGACATTGCCGACAGCAGGGCACGAGTCAGCCGCATCGGCGCCAACAGATCCAGCTCGACCTGCCGCCGCATGATGGCCTCCTCCTGTCCGTCCAGCCAGGCAAAGTGCTGACATCCGGCAGCATTGACCAGCAGATCAACAGACTGCTGATTTTCCAGCAAAAATTCCTTCAGCTCGGACGTCGCCTCCGGTTGGGTGATATCCAGCGCCAACCAGGCCAACTGGGGAGCACGCTCAGGCGAGAACGCACAGAGCTGTTGGCGCAGAGCCGCCAGCCGCTGGCCATCCCGCGCGATCAACAACAGTGACCACCCGGCCTGCCACAGACGCTCGCTGATGGCCTGACCGATGCCTCCGGAGGCACCGGTGATGACGGCATATTTCGTGAGGCCCTCTTCATGTTTCATGCTGTCGCCTTCATGCTTCATGCTGCCGCCTCCGTGCTGGATGTCGTAGCCTCCATGGGCAACGAACGGAACATGTCGCCGTACAGGCGATACATGCGTCGCGCCATGTGAATCACCGCCTGCTGTTCATCCGGATCCGTCAAACGATCCATCAGCTTGGCGAAGAACTGGATGTGCTCCTGATCCAGGCTGCCGTGTGAACAGAGATAGCTCATCGCCTGCTCCGGCAACTGCAGTCGCTGGCGGATGAGCTGTGCCATCGGCGTCGCCAGATTGACGCTGGTCCCCTCCAGCACCAGCACCATGCCGAAGAACGAGACCGGATTAATCCGCATCACACTGTCCCAGGCATAGCTCACCATCAGCTCGGTGTAGTAATTGGGCTCGCCCATCTCGACCGCTACGCTATCGGCGCCACAGGCGGCGATATCGTTCAGGATCCAGCGGTCATGGCCACGCTCCTCCTCGATGTATTCGGTGATCGCATCCTGTAGCCAGCGATGACGCTCGGTCAGTCGGCTACCACAGGCCATCAGCAGGGGAACCGTCTGCCGGACGTGGTAATAGGCTTCGGTCAGGAAGGCAACATAGCGCGGCAGCGTCACCTCGCCCCGTTGACAAGCGACAATGGCCGGCGCAGTGAGCAGGTATTCCCGCTCAGCCTGGGTAGCATCAATCAGCTGTTGGTAAAAACTCATGACAACTCCTTGTGTAAATGGTGCGATCCGGCAGAGACGATGGCCGATAGACGCAACTGGCTTAAGGTGTCCCGCCGCAGACGACCATTGGCAGTCAACTCGCCAGACTCGCGACTAAAAGGGGTGCTGACGAATTGCCAGCCGTTCAAACGGGCATATTCCGGCAGCGTAAGGTTGCAAGCCTGCAGCCTTGCTTCGCCCGCCGGATCGGCAGCCAAGGCCGGGGCAAACAGCAGAGCCTGCAACCCCGAGGATTCATCGCCATAGACAAAGCACTGCAAGACACCGGGAACTGTGGCGAACTCAGCCTCCAGCCATTCGGGGGCCACGTTGCGACCAAAGCCAGTCACCACGGTCGATTTCTTGCGGCCCAAAATGGTCAGATAGCCAGTGTCATCCCACTGCCCCCAGTCGCCGGTCGCCAGCCAACCATCGGGATCAACCGCTGCCGGATCACCTAGGTAACCCAGCATCGGATTGCCTCGTACCAGCACCTCGCCATCGGCGGCCAGGCGGACCTGCAGATGAGAGAGCGGTAGGCCAACGGTGCCCAACCGCCGGGCAGACGGTCCATTGAGCGCCACCACCGAGCCCACTTCCGACAACCCATAGCCTTCATAAACAGGTAATCCCAACGCATCCGCCCGACTGAGCAGGCCTCGCCCACTCTTGCCGCCGCCAACCGCCAACAGGTGCCAGCGATCGGCGGGCAACAGCCCCTGTTCGGTGGCCGTCACCAGCCAGTCGAGCGTTGTCGGTAGCAGGATCAGGCTGTCGGCCTGACTGGCCGCCAGGGTCGCGATAAACTGTTTTGGATCCGGATGTAGCAAGGAGCCAAGCCCCAGAGAGCTCAGGCTCGGCAGATACACCCGGCGCCCCAGCCACAGCGGCAGGTACACGCCAGCCAGATTCTCCAGCAAGACGGCCAGCGGCATGGTGCACAGGTGCTGCTGCACATCCAAAGAGCCAATCCGTTCGGCCAGAGCCTCGACGGTGCGCAGCTGTTGCGCTTGGCTCAGACAAACCCCCTTGGGGGAGCCTGTGCTGCCCGAGGTATAGGTGATCTTGCACGTTCCAGCAGGCAGCGCGACGGCTGGAAGATCCAACCACTGATGGTGCCACCCTTGCGCCGAACCGACACACAGGAGTGCGCAGCCGCTATCGCGCAGCAGGTGAACCCGCTGCGCCTCATTGAAGAACGGGGGGACCGGCACGCAGGGGATCTGGGCCAGCAGGCAGGCCAGATCCAGCACCACCCAATCCACGCCGTTATCGGCTGCCAGCGCCACCGGACGCCCGACCACATCACGAGCCGCCATAAGCGCCGTCAGGCGCTGCGCCTCATCGTGAATACGCACCCACAACTGTGCATAGCTGAGGGATTGAGTCTCGTCGCCAAGAGCAATCGCCGCAGGCTGGGACTCGACATGTCGCGCCAAACGATTCAGTAATTCGCTCATGAAAACTCCAGAGGGTTTAGGGTCAAGGCACAGCGCGGCAGTTGCTGCAACTGCTGCTGCCACTGTGGCCGCTGCTGCAGCAGCTGATAGCCCTGACGAATATCGCCAGCGACCACCTTGGGATCGTGCTCGTAATAACGCCCCCAACGTTCGGGCTGCGGCACCAGATCACGCCGGGCCGTCTGCAGGAAGTGGGGATGCAACCCCAAGGAGCGAAACAGGGCGCGCACCTGATCGGTGGCCGTGAACACCACATAGCGATAGCGCTGTTCAACCAGATACTGCACCAGAGCCAGGATCAGCAGACGCCCATGACCATCCAGAGCCGCCAGGTTGCCAACCTCCAGAATGTCATCACGCAGCACCGGCTGCTGCAGCGCCGAGGCCAGTTGCTGCTCCACTGGACTCTCCAGGTAATGCTCCAAAAACAGGGGGCCGCCACTGGCAGATTTGAAGCCTGCACTCGCCAGCAGGGTTCCCTTTTCATCACTCAGGGTGCACTGCCATGGCAGCAGCTGTTCAATACGGGCATCGTGGTGCAGGGCAAAGCGTTGCTGGACAAATGCCAGGATCTGCTCATTCGGTTGGAGGTGAACATCCAGGTGATAGCTCGGGTGATCGCTTGGGTGAATACTGTGCAGGCTAGGTTGCATATCTCTCTCCAGCAGGAGGAACATACTTGCAGCCTAGAAGTTGAATCTTAAATCAATCTTAAAAATTGGCAGAATAATGAAAAAGTGGATGCCGCCCCGAAAGGAGGGCCGAGGAGCCGGTCCCATCGAGGCGAACACCGCAAGAAAAGAATGTTTAACGCACAAAACAAAGGCTATGTCCCAGTTATGCGTTGATAGGTCCATCCGATGTTGGCCTGGAGTCCGGACGAACGCAGACACGTCGTGAATACTTCCTTGTAGCCTCGATGGCGGCATCCCCGCCGCCAACAGGTCTGCTTTTCGTCCAGACTCCATCCCTCAAGCTAGGTTTCGAACCATTACGACGACAAAGTAGCGCTAAGCTGACCCTCTGCGCCAGGGATGGCGCGGCGGAGCCCCCATGGATGGGTTCACGGCGAGTCAGCGTGCGCTACCTTGTCGATGTAGCAGAGGTTCTCAACAGGTAATTGGGACAGCGCCATAAAAAAACCGGGCATGAAGCCCGGCTTGTCATGGTGGAGATTCGATTACTCGGCTGTGCCGTGCTTTTGCAGTTGCATCTCGGCGTAGAGTGCCGCGCCTATGATGCCAGCCTGATTCAGGCTCTGGGCTGGAACCACGGGGGCGCGAACATGTAGCTCTTCGGCAAATCGCTCGAAGCGCTGGGCACTGCCACCGCCGAGGATGAACAGATCCGGGTTGAACAGGAACTCCAGCCGTTGCAGGTAGCGGTTGAAGCGGCGCCCCCATTTGCTCCAGCTCAACTCTTCGCGTTGTCGAACCGCATCGGAGCAATAGTGCTCGGCGATGCGTCCCTTCATCTTCAGGTGTCCCAGCTCGGTATTGGGGTGCAACTGGCCATTGACGAAGATGGCGCTGCCCAAACCTGTGCCTATGGTGATCATCATGACGACGCCGTCGCGATTGCGCCCCTGACCAAAACGCATCTCGGCGATACCGGCGGCATCGGCATCGTTGAGCACGAAGCAGGGGCGGCCTGTGGTTTGACTGAACAGCTGCTCCACGCTGGTATTGACCCAACTGGCATCGATGTTGGCGGCGCTGAAGGCGACACCGTGATGGATGGTGGCCGGGAAACCACAGCCAATCGGGCCTTGCCAGTTGAAGTGGGTGACCAGCTGTTTGAGGGTCTGGGCCATCGCCTCGGGTGTGGCTGGTTGTGGCGTTTCAATGCGGTGGCGTTCGCCGACCAGCAGACCACCTTCAGTGTCGACAATGGCACCCTTGATGCCCGATCCCCCGATATCTACGCCAAGAATCATCATAAGCGGTTGTTCTCCTTCATGCGTGGTCCGGCATCCCTTTGTCGATACAGCGGATCAGTCGTTCCGTCTTGAGATAGCGGGGAGCCAGTTCCCGTTTTCTCTCCTGTTCCTTCAGTGCCCAGGCGATGTGCTCGGCAACCAGCTCCGAGGTATGGGCCAGTTGTCGGTGCAATGCCGTGACGATTGCCGTGGAGTATGGCGCGTTGCCCAAGGCAACGGCAAGATTTCGTTGCCATTTTTCAAAACCGATACGCCGGATTGGACTACCTTCGGTCTCTTTGAGGAAGCGGGCTTCATCCCATAGCCAGAGCGTCAGCAGTTCCGGGCTGTGTAGCTCTGTGCGGGCAGAAAAATCAACTTCCGGCGAAGGGGATGCATAGCGATTCCAGGGGCAGATCAGTTGGCAATCGTCGCAACCATAGATGCGATTGCCCATCAGTGGGCGTAGCTCCAGTGGTATGGCGCCAGCATACTCTATGGTCAGGTAGGAGATGCAGCGGCGGGCATCGACCGTATAGGGGGCCACGATTGCCGCCGTTGGGCAGATGGTCATGCAGGCAACACAGTTGCCGCACTGGTCGCTGACCGGGGTGTCGGCAGGAAGCGGTAAATCAACCAACAGCTCACCCAGGAAGAAGAAGGATCCGGCTTGCTGATTGAGCAGCAGTGAATGTTTGCCTATCCAGCCCAGACCCGCTTTGGCAGCCAGCGGACGTTCCAGCAGAGGGGCTGAGTCGACGAATGGTCGATAGCCATAGCCGCCGATCGCGGTTTCGATCCGTTCGGCCAGCTGTTTGAGTCGTTGCCGCATCACCTTGTGGTAGTCGCGCCCCAACGCATAACGGCTGATATAGCCCTGGTTGGGTTGTTGCAGCGTACGAGCTATGGCGGCTTGGGCCGGCAGATAGTTCATCCGGGCCGAGATGACGGCGCGGGTCCCGGGTTGCAGCTCTGCCGGGCGCGCCCGCAGCATGCCGTGGCGGGCCATGTACTCCATCTCGCCGTGAAAGCCCTGATCCAGCCAGGCTTGCAGTCGCGGCTCTTCGTCAGCCAGATCAATCCCTGTGATGCCGATCTGGTCAAAACCTAGCTCGCGTCCCCAGAGCTTGATATCGTGGGTCAGTTTCTCCAGTTGTTGAGGTGTCATGACTTCCGCACTCCGTGAACCAGAGATAACTCTACCATACCGGCTCTTCAGCCCGGAGCAGATCCGCGCGCTGGAGCAGCGATTGGCCAGGGCGCTACCGGGTGGGCTCTACGACCTGATGGAGCGGGCCGGAGCGGCTCTGGATGCCCATCTGCAGCGGGAGTGGCCACAGCT
>JAYRLO010000070.1:0-4207 GCA_041905215.1 Aeromonadaceae bacterium | reverse complement strand
TGGCGCGGCTGGCTCTGGCGCGTGGGATCACGGTGCGTCTGTTTGCCCTCGGAGTTCCCAAGGCGGGCAGTGAGGCAGAACAGGCCTGGCGGCGCTGGTTGGCGGTCGGTGGCGAGGTTCATTCATGCCCAGCCGAGAGCGAGTATGCCGCCGAACGGCCCGATCTGCTGGTGGATGCCCTGCTGGGAATTGGCCCCGAAAGCCAATTGCGGGGAGCCGTGGTCGACTGGATCGATGACATCAATCGGCGCTGTTTGCCTGTGTTGGCGGTCGATCTGCCCAGTGGTCTGCATGCCATGAGTGGTGCCGTACTCGGCGTTGCAATCCAGGCCAGCCAGACCCTCTGCCTGGTTGGCTGGAAACCAGGTCTCTTGACCGGGCAGGGGCCCGAGTTGACCGGGAGTCTGACTCTGTGTCCCTTGGGGGCCGAGGCGCAAGTGGCCGGGCTTGAGTCGTCACAGTTGCAGCGCGTCGATTATCGGAGGGCCCGCTTCTGGTTGCGCCCCCGGAGCCGTGTTGCCCATAAGGGACGTTGTGGTCGACTGCTGGTGCTTGGCGGTGGCCCAGGTATGCCGGGGGCGATTCGGTTGGCCGCCGAGGCGGCACTGCGCAGCGGGGCTGGCCTAGTCAAAGTCGTCACCTGCGCTGAGCATCAGGCCACTTTGCTGGCCGGACGTCCAGAGCTGATGTGCCAGGTGTCGCCACCGACGGCGACTGACCATGCGGCCTTGGCGGCCTGGGCTTCGGTTCGCGTGTTGGGACCCGGCCTGGGGCTTGGCATCTGGGGCAGGGAGTTGTGGCGGCAGCAGCTGGCACTGAGCGGTGCACTGGTGCTGGATGCTGATGGTTTGACGCTCCTGGCCGAATCGCCTTGCCGACGAGAGGATTGGATCTTGACGCCCCATCCGGGGGAGGCTGCCCGTTTGCTCGGTTGTTCGGTAGCCGAGGTTGAACAGGATAGGCTGCACGCCGTGCGTCAACTGCAGTCGCGCTATGGCGGTGTTGTCCTGCTCAAGGGGGCTGGAACCCTGATTTGTGACCCAGATGGAGTCTGGATCTGCCAGGAGGGTAATCCTGGCATGGCCAGTGGCGGCATGGGTGACCTGTTATCTGGTATCATAGGGGCATTGTGGGGGCAGGGACTACCGCCAGCGGTAGCGGCTTGGGTCGGTGCTTGTGTCCACGGTGAGGCTGGGGATCTTGCCGCTGAGGCAGGAGAACGTGGCATGTTAGCCTCGGATCTGCTTCCATTTATTCGTCGATTGGTTAATCCTGCGGAATCTTCTGGATGAGTACTGAATACAGCGAGCTGCTGCATGATGAAGCAGCCACTTTGGCCTTTGGTAAACGACTGGCTCTGGCGTGCCAGAGTGCGGCGACCTTCTTCCTGCATGGTGAGTTGGGAGCGGGAAAGACCACGCTGACTCGTGGTTTTGTGCAGGCGTTGGGTCACGCTGGCCGAGTCAAGAGCCCGACCTATACGCTGGTTGAGGCGTATGAATTGCCGGCGTGGCAGGTGTATCATTTTGACCTGTATCGCCTGGCTGATCCGGAAGAGCTGGAATTTATGGGCATTCGTGATTATTTTGGCCCGGATTGCCTGTGCCTGGTCGAATGGCCGGAAAAGGGAGAAGGCTGGTTACCCCAGCCGGACCTTGAGATCACACTGAAGTATGTGGGGGAACAGCGCGAGATCCTTGTTCGTGGCTGTGGTCCCAAGGGTGAAGCCATTTTGAGATCGTTGTAATCGCCGTGAAAAAATACCTGATCACTTGTCTGTGTTGCCTGATGGCGTTGCCGGTTTGGGCCAATCAACTCAAGAGTCTGCGGGTCGCTCCGAGCCAGGAGAAGACCCGGGTGGTCTTCGATCTGTCGTCGACGCCAGACTTTACCTATTCCTTATCAGCCCAACCACCACGCCTGACCGTTGAAATCAACTCGGTTACTGCTTCCCGGGCGAACCTGGAACGCCAGGGGGCCAATCTTGGCCCAGTCATCCGCTCTATTCATCGCAGCAGTGCGCCGAACGATTCCCGCTTGCGGCTGGAGTTCGAGCTGAATGGGGCCGTCAAACCGCAAATATTTACCCTGGGCCCCCAACAACAATATGGTCACCGTCTGGTGCTGGATTTCTCCCATCAGGCATTGGCTCAGGCTCCAGTGACCACGGCATCGTCAGGTCAGGGCGCCAAGACGACGGCTGCTCCGGTTGTTCAGAGTCAACCGCTTCCCCGAGCTACATCGCCTCGCACTGCCTCGTCAGGCAAGCCGGTGGCTGGGCGGGTGATTCCGATGAGCGAGTTTTCGCCAAACGCGAAAACGTCCTCGGCTTCCCCGGCTAAAGCCGGCGAGATCACCATTCAGGAGGAGACCATTTCGACGCAGGTGCGGACCTCCTCGGCACCGTCGAGCCCGGTGCTATCGACCAAGGATCAGCCATCAGCGTCTGATCGCCAGGTTTCAGCACAACCGATTGCTCCGGCTGGTCGTGGTGAGGTGGTGATTGCCGTGGATGCCGGACACGGCGGGAAAGATCCGGGTGCGATCGGTCCACACGGTACCCACGAAAAGAGTGTCACTCTGGCTGTGGCCCGGGAATTGGCCGAGCAAATTAATCGTCAGCCTGGCATGCGAGCCGTCATGACGCGAACCGGCGATTATTTCGTCGACTTGGATGCGCGCTCCGAGATTGCCCGACGCAATAAGGCGCAACTGCTGATCTCTATCCATGCAGACAGCGTGGATAACTCCACGGCGCGCGGAGCCTCAGTCTGGATCCTCTCCAACAAACGGGTGGATCGCGAGATGGATAAGTTGTTGGGGCAACAGGATAAGCATACCCAGTTGCTTGGCGGCGCGGGCAAGGTGATCGCCGAGTCGGAGCCAAATCCCTACCTGGCTCAGACGATTCTGGACCTCTCCTGGGATAACTCACGCAGTGAGGGATACAACATAGGTGAAGAGGTATTGGGGCAGATTGGTCGGGTGGCCCGTCTGCACAAAGCCAAGCCGGTACATGCCAGCCTGGCTGTCCTCAAGGCTCCGGATATTCCCTCGCTGTTGATTGAAACTGGCTTCATCTCCAACCATCTGGAAGAAAAACAGCTTGCCTCCCGAGCCTATCAACGGCAGATCGCCACCGCGATTTTCCGTGGTGTTCGTGGCTACTATGCGGATAATCCACCGGAGGGCGCCCGCATCGCCAGCCAACCGACGCCCAGCAAGAGTGGAGACGGGTCGCTTCGCCACGTGGTCCGCAATGGTGAAAGTCTTTCCGGATTGGCCCAGCGTTATGGCGTATCCAAACGGAAGCTCCGTGACCATAACAGTCTGAAATCCGAGCAACTGCTGATTGGGCAGGTGCTCTATATCCCTGCCAGCTAAGATGCCGATCCGTATTCTGCCACCGCTGCTGGCCAACCAGATCGCCGCCGGTGAGGTGGTGGAGCGTCCTGCCTCCGTCGTCAAGGAGTTGGTGGAGAACAGTCTCGATGCGGGAGCCAGCCGCATCGAGATCGAGTTGGAAAAGGGGGGCTGCAAGCTGATTCGCATCCGCGATAATGGCTCTGGTATTCCCCATGCCGATCTGGCTTTGGCCCTGGCCCGCCATGCGACCTCCAAAGTCAGCACACTCGACGATCTCGAGGCCATCTGTAGTCTCGGTTTTCGTGGGGAGGCGCTGGCCTCCATCAGCTCGGTCTCCCGTCTCACTCTGACATCCCGTACTGCAGAGCAGACCGAGGCGTGGCAAGCCTCGGCGGAGGGACGCGAGATGGACGTTCAGGTGCGCCCGGCGGCCCATCCGGTGGGCACGACGCTGGAAGTGGTTGACCTCTTCTTCAATACCCCGGCTCGCCGCAAGTTTTTGCGTAGCGAGAAGACCGAGTATGCCCATATCGACGAGCTGATCCGCCGCCTGGCATTGAGTCGCTTCGATGTCAGCTTTGTGCTCAAGCACAATGGCAAACTGGTGCGACAGTACCGTACTGCCACCGATGATGCCGCACGTTTGAGTCGCGTCGCCACGGCGTGTGGCAGTCGCTTTCTGAGTGATGGGCTGGCCATTCGCAGTGAACATCTTGGGTTGACGCTCAGTGGCTGGTTGTTGCCTCCGGCGCCCGCCAGCGATTCGACCCCGGAGATCCAGTATTGCTACGTCAATGGCCGGGTCATGCGCGACAAGCTGATCAACCATGCTATTCGCCAA
>JAYRLO010000355.1:0-2078 GCA_041905215.1 Aeromonadaceae bacterium | reverse complement strand
CGCCGCGCGCTGCCTGACGCAGGGCATTCATCATGCGCGGGTGGTTGGTACCCGGATTCTGACCATAGACGAACACCGCATCGGCCTGGTCGAAGTCATCCAGCACCACAGTCCCCTTGCCGATGCCGACCGACTGGATCAGCGCTACCCCGCTCGCCTCGTGGCACATGTTGGAGCAATCGGGGAAGTTGTTGGTGCCAAACAGGCGACCAAACAGCTGATAGAGGTAGGAAGCTTCGTTGCTGGCACGCCCCGAGGTGTAGAACTCCACCTCGTCCGGGCTATTCAGCCCCTTGAGGGTGTCGGCGATCAGGGTGAAGGCGTTGTCCCAGCTTACCGGCTCATAGTGATCGGTCGCCGGGTTGTAGCGCATCGGCTCGGTCAGCCGCCCCTGATACTCGAGCCAGTAGTCACTCTGGCTGGCCAGCTGGCGCACCGAGTGGGCGGCGAAAAACTCGGCCCCCACCGTCTTGCCGGTGGACTCCCATGCCACAGCCTTGGCGCCGTTCTCACAGAACTGGAAGGTGCCGTGGTCGTTGTCACCCCAGGCACAACCCGGGCAGTCGAAACCGTCGGTCTGGTTGACCCGCAGCAGGTTCTTGATGTTCTGACGGGTCTTCTGGCTGCGCAGCACCTGTTTCATGGTGGATTGCAGGGACGAAAAACCGCCGGCTTTGGCGGGCTTTTCAATATGACTCATGGCACTCTCCGATGGGATCCGCCGGGCGATAGCTCGAATAGCTGACCGGGGCATCAAACTTGGGAATATGAACGACGTTGAGGTTGTATTTGAGGGCCAACCTGACCGCCAGCTGGCTGGGCGATGCCAGACAGATGAGATGACGGGCACCGAAGCGGGCGGCTTTTTGCACCAGCTCGCTACCGCAGCGGCTGGTCACCACCAGAGTGTCGCACGCACTTTGCTGACGCAGCAGCAGGCCGATCAGCTTGTCGAGGGCATTGTGGCGCCCGATATCTTCCCGGCAGTGCAGGATCCGCCCCTCGGCATCCAGCGCCAGCGCCGCATGCAGGGCACCGTGCTGCTGTCCCTTGAGCTGCCACTGGGCGATCTGCGGACGCAAACCTGCCAGCAAGGCCCCATCCAGCGGCGACGTCAGCGGCAACACCGGCAGTGCGGGCAACGCCTGCTCCACCGCCGCCACGCCGCAGATGCCGCAGCCAGTTGCCCCGGTCAGCCGGCGCTTGTGTTCGGCCAGAGCAGCCAGGGAACGGTTGGCGATGGTGATGTCCAGCACCATCCCCTGCTCGGCTGGCGCGACCTGGATGTCGTGGACTTCGTGGTTATGCCGGATGATCCCCTCGCCAAACAGAAAGCCGACGGCAAAGTCGTCGAGATCGTCCGGGGTCGCCATCATCACCGCGTGGTTGATGCCATTGATGTTGATGGCTACGGCTACCTCTTCCACCAGATGACCCAGTGACGGCAAGTTGGCGGGGGTTACGACGGGAGAATGGGCAGGCATGCAGGTTGGCCTAAAAATGCAAACTGCATTCAAGTTTAGAGAGGCGACTGAGGCAAAACCAATGAAATAAATCTATATCCTGATAGAGTTGTCCTATCGAAGATGTTTTTTCAATTGATTAATTCTTCAATAGCCGGTTCCACTGCCTCCACTACAACCAGATGAATATCAAGCAACTTCACTACTTTCACGAGCTAGCCAAACACCGGCATTTTGCCAAAGCGGCCAAAGCCTGCCACATCACCCAGCCCACCCTCTCGGCCAGCATTACTGCCCTGGAAAAGAGTGTCGGCACCGATCTGGTGGTACGCACCAGCCAGTTTGTCGCCCTGACCGAGGCTGGCGAGCTGGTACGCCAGTATGCCGAACGGATGTTGCTGGAACAGGAGGCGCTCAAGCAGGAGCTGGCGCTGTTCCAAGGCGAACTCTCCGGCACCCTGCGCATCGGCATCGTGCCCCAGTCCAATCTCGACATCATGCCGTTTATCGCCCGCTGCAAGCAGCGCTATCCCGACATCGCCATTCGCCTGTCGGTGCTCAGCAACGAAACCCTGCTATCACAGCTGGAACTGCATCAGTGCGATATCGGACTGG
>JAYRLO010000069.1:0-11636 GCA_041905215.1 Aeromonadaceae bacterium | reverse complement strand
CTAGGATTCGCTGGCGCAGACCAGCAGTACGATCGAGCGACCATCGACCCGATACGTCGGGCCAACTTCCGTCAGTGGGCGGCCGTGGGAGTTGATATCATCCGGAGCCGGCAGACTGGTATCGACCAGGCGCAGCCAGGTGCCGTTCGGATTATGGGGCGGCGGCGGTAACTCCACCTCCAGCGGCTCCCAGTAGGCGTTGAAGAAGGCGTAGTAATCGGCCTGATGACCGAGTGAGTAGGCAGTCAGACCGATGGAGCGCGAATCATCCCCCCAGTCGGGGGCGAAGGGGTGGATGCCGTGCCAGACGATGCGGGCGTGTTCCAGGGCCTCACCCAATGAGATCAACTCGGCCATCGAGTCCTGACGGATCAGCCGGTAACTCACCAGTTCGCGCATGAAGCGGTACATCTCGTCCCCTTCCGGGGTGCTCTGCCAATTCATCCAGCTGATCGGATTGTCCTGGCAATAGGCGTTGTTGTTGCCCTGCTGACTGCGCAACAGCTCATCGCCCATCAGCATCATGGGGGTGCCAACCGAGATGAGATTAATGGTCATCAGGTTCTTGGCCTGACGCAGACGCAACGCGCGGATCTGCGGATCATCGGTCGGACCTTCGACGCCGTGGTTCCAGCTGTAGTTGGCGTCACTGCCATCGCGATTCTCTTCGCCGTTATCCAGGTTGTGTTTGTGGTCATAGCTGACCAGATCCCACAGGGTGAACCCGTCGTGACAGGTGACAAAGTTGAGGCTCTTGTGCGGATCGGCGAAGGGTGCCTGGTAGATATCCGGGCTGCCAGTCAGTCGGCTGGCCAGCCGTGGCACCATGCCGCGATCACCCTTGACGAAGCTGCGAACATCGTCGCGGAAGTGGCCGTTCCATTCGCGCCAGCGGGCTCCCGCCATGCGGCCGACCTGATACAGGCCACTGGCGTCCCAGGCCTCGGCAAAGATTTTGGTCTCGGCCAGGGTGTAGTCGCTGTCGATGGCCAGCAGGGTGGGCGGATCACTTAAGGGTTGACCATTCTTGTCGCGGGAGAGGATGGCCGCCAGATCGAAACGGAAACCATCGATGTGCATTTCCTCCTTCCAGAACTTCAAACTGTCACTGATCAGTCGCTTGGTCATCGGATGCGAGGCATTGAGCGTGTTGCCGCACCCGGAGTAGTTGGTGTTGAAACGACGGCTCTCGTCGAGGATGTAGAAGGCCGAGTTGTCCAAACCTCGATAGCAGAGGGTCGGCCCCGTATCGTCCCCTTCGGCGGTATGGTTGTAGACCACGTCGAGGATCACCTCGATATTGGCCTTGTGCAGCGCCTTGACCATGTCACGGAACTCGTCGAGTACCCCTGTGTAGCTGGCATCGCTGGAGTAGGAGGCATGGGGGGCAAAAAAGCCAATCGGGCTGTAGCCCCAGTAGTTGCTCTTGCCGGGGCGGGCATCTTGTGGATCGAACTGGAAGACCGGCAAGAGTTCGACGGCCGTTACTCCCAACTCTTTGAGATAGGGGATCTTGTCGATGACACCGGCGTAGGTGCCGCGGCGGGCGCAGGGCAGACCCGAGCTGGGATCCTTGGTGAAGCCGGCAATGTGCATCTCGTAGATGATGGAGGCGGAGAGCGGATGGCGCGGCATGCGGTCATCTTCCCAGTCGTAGCGCGAGATATCGATGACGGCACTCTTCGGGCAACAGGCCAGGTTGCTTCCGGGGCGACTGGCTTGCTCGCGGTCGTAACTATCGGGTAACACGATGCGCTTGGCGTAAGGGTCGAGCAGAACCTTCTCCGGATCCCAGCGGTTGCCAGGCATGTTGAGCAACTGGCTCGGAATGCGCCAGCCGTAGAGCTGTCCTTCACGAACCCCTTTGACATGCACATGCCAGTAGTAGCCGGATCTGTGGGTGGGAGCTTTCAGGCGGATGATGTCGGGGTGCAAGTCCGATTCGAAGCGGAACAACAGCAGTTCCATCTCCTTGGCAAAGCGGCCCCAAATGGCAAAATTTACCCCGTCGTTCTCAACGGTGGCACCCAGTTCACGGCAGTGGCCGGCGGAAACTGCTCGGGTCATATTCATCTCCAACATCCTGTCAACTGTCACTTCAAGCGATGCCGATGGTACTGCATATGGTCGGTCGTGAAAGGGTTAGGCTAAAAAAAGCACACTATTTTTTGTCATTTATAGTCGCATGAGCCTGATTGCCAGCCCGTGAGTTGTTCAAATGAACACATTTTGTGCATGTCAGCTCACTGTTTTGAAAATGTTTTGGGAATTCCGGAACTTGTAGAAGGGTAATCGCTCTAATTCGAGAAGAGGTTCCCGGCCTCCGGCAGGGGGGAGCTGATAGCCAGATGGATATTCGAGCCGAGAATACAGGGAGTGTGTAGCGATGAGATGGCAAGTATGGGCGTTTTGTAGCCTGGTTTTATTCGGCGATACGGCAGCCGCGGCCGAATCGGTTCTCGCGTCGACCACCAAGCCAGCCCCGGTGTCGATCTACGGTCAGTGGCGATTAGTTGGCGCCTCGGTTGACGTTCCGGTCAAGTGCCGTCACTCGGTGCTGCATATTACCCAGGATGGTTACTTTGCCGAACAGAGTCACTCGCCGAAGGGGGAGTTTTTCTCCTTTCGCTCCAAGGCCCGGATCCAGCAAGAGGGGAGCCGCTATCTGCTGACTCTGAGCCCTCCCCAGCACAATGGTAAACCGGATTGTCTGGGTAATTCGGCGCGCGATATTTCAGATAACTTCCAAGCCAGAATGCATCTGCAGGTCAGCGGCGATCGGTTGTTTCACTACATTGGCGCGAACAGTGAACTGGGCTATCTGCGGTATGTGCGACAGCCCTGAGTGACTCGGTAATCGGACGAGTGGGAGCCTAGCGTTGCAGCTTCCAGTCAAAAGCGACCACGGGTTGCTCTGGCGAGGCGGTGCGTTGGCCAGCCCATTGCCATAACGGCAGGAACAATGCCTCCATGGCGCGAGCCCGTTGCAGATTGAAGAGCCCCACAGCGGCGGCCTCTTCCTCACTGAGTGAGCCGTTTAGGTAGGCGACAACATGGCGGGCGACTTGGTGGTTAGCCCGGATCCAGGGATTTTCGGCGGCTGGCTCCCCGGCGGTGACGGGTAGATCATCCTCCAGCAGGGGATTAAACCACCAGCCCCGTTCGGGACGAAATCCGCCACTGAGCTGATAGGCATTCTGGCTGCCCACCAGGGTCAGATCAAAGTGCAGACCCGGGGTTGGCCAGTCGCAGAGCAAGACATCAAACAACGCGCCTTGACAGCTGAACTGTACCGTCATGTTATTGCCAGCTCCGGCGCGGACCCCTTGAAATTCAAACTCATCAAACAGGGTATAGAGCAGCGAGAATGGATGGACTACATCCTCGACAAACCACTCCACCGGGCTCTTGGGGTAGGGCAGGTTGACGCCGACGACCAGGCTTATCCGTTGCAGTGTGCCCAAGCTGCCTTGGCGGATCCGCGCGGTTAGCTCTTGCGCAGTATGCAAGAAGGGAAAGGGATAACTGACGTAGAGCCGCTCGGAGGGGAGTTCGGCAAAGGCGGCCTGATTATCGGGTGTCATGCCGAGTGGTTTTTCGCACAACACGGCCTTGTGCTGCAGGGCTTGCAGATACCCCAGATGCGTGGCCGTCGGTGTGGCAATCGCGATCAGTTCGCAATCATCGAGAACACTCAGCTCGGTGCCGGAGTGGGGGATCTGCTCTTCAGCCGCGATGCGGGCAACCAGATCGGCATCATGGGCCATCAGGGCGTGAACAGGGCAACCGGCCTGCCGCAGACCGGCGACATGGACGCGGCCCCAGTTACTGCCGATGACCCCGGCGATCGGTGATTGATTGGTGGTTTTCTTCATGCTGAACATCCGTGCTCGTATTGTTTTTGTGTTGTTAATCAGTAGGTTGGTTGAAGCGCAGGATAAAACGCGCCCCCCCCAACTCGCTCTGCCCGATGGCGATTTCACCGCCATTGGCCTGCAGTATCTCGGCGGCAACGGCCAGTCCTATACCCTGGCCTGGCTTGAGGGTGTCGATGCGCACCCCCCGTTGTAATATCTGTTCGCGTCTGTGTATCGGGATCCCGGGGCCATCATCGCTGATCTCCAGTACCAGTTGCTGCTGTTCGCGGTAGAGCCGGACCTCCACATACTCCAGGCAATACTTGCAGCCATTTTCGAGGATGTTGCCGACCACCTCGAGGAAGTCATTGCGGTCACCATAATAGGAGAGCTCGGGTTCACACTCGAGGGTCAGCACGACCCCTTTGCGGTCATAGACCTTGCGCAGTGCATTGCACAATGAGCCGATGAGCGGCTCGACGGCATGCCGTTGCCGCAGCAAGCCGAGTTCACCACTCACGACCGCCCGGCGCAGATAGTAGCCGATCTGTTGTGCGATACGGCTGATCTGGGTCTGGATCAGCGGCTCCTGCTCGGCCATCAGTTCCGGCTGGGCACGCAGCGAGTGAAAGGTCGATTGCAGCACGGCCAACGGCGTTTTGATGCTGTGTGCCAGATCATCGAGGGAGTGGCGATAGCGCTCCAACTGCTGACGCTGTTGCTGCAACAACAGATTGAGATTGTGGACCAGCCCCCGGAGCTCTTGCGGCGGTTCAAAGAGCAGTTGCGGCTGTTTACCGAGCTCCAGTTCATGGACCGCCCGGGCCAACTTGTCGATGGGTCGCAAACTCCACCTGGCGGCAAGCCAGATTAAGGGCAACAAAACCAGCAGATTGATCAGCATGACAGCCTGAAAAACACGCCACAGGAATCGATTGTCTTCTCGTTCCTCGGGCATGGTATCGATCAGTACGGCGCGTAGTGCCGGGTGATTCTTGGTGGCTGGATAGTGCTGGACGCGGACGTAGTAGTTGAACTGTCGAGGAAGATCGATGAGTCCGTTGATTTCCTGTTCGCGGGCCAGGAGCGGATCTCCTTGCTGATCATGGGAGCCCGCCAACAGCGTGGCGCTCTGGATCTCGTAGAGGCCACTTTGGTTTAGCCACTCGGCCTGCAGTTGCGCGCTGAAGCTAGGCTCGTCACGGGATTGCCACAGCAGGCGATTTTTACTGTCAAATATTTGCGTGATGTAAAGCCGTTGACGTATGGGGTTGATGGGCACCTGGATCTGCAGTTGCCCCTGTTGGTTGTCAGCCGTGGCCAGCATGATGTTGAGTTCACGGGTCATCCACTGATTGGCATAACGATCTTGCATGATGTTTTGGCCGGTGACCGCCAAGAGCGCATAGAGTAGTGAGATGAGCACCAACCCTATGCTGGTGCCTGCGATGAAACGCAGTCGCAGCGACTGGATGGCCAACGGATTCTTCATGAGGTGTGATGGGGCTGTGGACAATCAAACCGGTAGCCTTGGCCGCGGACCGTGGTGATGGGGTCATCGACGCCCTCGACCTGCATTTTGCGCCGGAGCCGCCCCATCAAGACATCGATGGTGTGGGTTTCGCGAAGTTCGGCGTCAGCATAGAGCTGAAACATCAGCGTATCCTTGCTGACGACCTCGCCGGCACGTCGCATCAGAAACTCCAGGATCTGGTACTCAAATGCCGTCAGCCGAACCGGTTCGCCGTCGATGCTCAGCTCTTTACGGCTCAGATCCAGTCGATAGGGATGTGCCTGGATCTGGGCCGATGCCAGGCCGCTGGCCCGGCGCACCAATGCCTGGATGCGCGCCACCACCTCTTCAAACTGGAAGGGTTTGGTCACGTAGTCGTCGGCTCCGCACTCGAGTCCGCGCACCTTGTCTTTCCAGGCTTCGCGAGCGGTGAGGATCAGGATCGGGAAGGTGATGTTGCTGCTGCGCCAGCGCTGGATCAGACTCAGACCGTCCTCATCGGGCAACCCCAGATCGACGATGGCCAGATCCAGTTCATGCTCCTGGCAAAAGTAGTCAGCCTCGCGCGCGTCGGCGGCGCTATCAACCAGGTGACCGAGAGACTGCAGCTGCACGCTCAGGTGATGGCGCAGCAACAGATTGTCTTCAACCAGCAAAATTCTCATCGGTAACGCCTCATGATGATGGGGAATAACATCTCATTGTCAGGTGCCATGGTAATGGATAGCCGCAAGGATGGAAACGAGTCACGAACGTCTCGCACTCGCGATGTTCCGACGATGTAACCCGAGTCATGGATATTGCAGATGGCCCAGTTCGCCTCTTTTCGTGGCTGGGATAGCTGGAGTAGTATGAAACCATCATGACCAAAAACTGTAGAGCGAGAGGTGTCACATGTTAAAAGAATTCAAAGAGTTTGCGATGCGTGGCAATGTCGTCGACATGGCGGTCGGTATTGTCATTGGTGGCGCTTTCGGCACCATCGTCAAGAGTCTGGTTGATGATGTCCTGATGCCGCCCATCGGCCTGCTGCTCGGTGGCGTCGATTTTTCGGACTTTTTTGTCGTGCTCAAGGAGGGGGCGAAAGCTGTCGCACCCTACCATACGCTGGCCGATGCTAAGGCCGCCGGAGCCGTCACCCTCAACCTGGGGTTGTTTGTGAACTCGGTCATCAGCTTCACCATAGTCGCGTTTGCCCTGTTCATGGTGGTCAAGGCGATGAACCAACTGCGCATGGAGAAGAAGAGTGATGCCCCGGTCGAGCCAACCACCAAGAGTTGTCCGCATTGCTGCTGTGACATTCCGCTTCAGGCAACTCGCTGTCCGCATTGCACCTCGGAGCTCGCTTAAATTCCGATCCTCACCTCATACTCAGAGTGAGCACTGGTGACGGTGGCTGGGAGCCGAATTGCGCATAGGCTGTGCGATTCGGTTTTGTCTCTTCTCTTTATTTTTAGGAAATGTTCAATGGTTCCCATGGTGCGATATGGCGTCGGAGTCGGATTCTGCCTGCTGGTCGGTTGTAGCGAGACTGTAGACCCGAACGCTTTGCCTGCAGGGCCTGAGCAGATCGCCGAGACATTTTACCGGGCCTTGCGTGCCAATCCGTTGATGGATCTCCCGGCTTCCGAGGCGCTGCGGCCATTTCGCCCCCTGATGCAACAGAGTCTGTTGCGGCGGTTGGAGAAGGCCCATGCCGTGGATCAGACAATCCGGACCTCGGCGCTCATCGCAACGCCACCAGCCTTGCAGGGTAGCCTGTTTACCTCGTTGGCCGAGGGCTTCACCGACTTTGAGCTGATTGAGTGCCAGACCAGGAAACTGGTGAGTCGGTGTCAATTCAGACTGAGCTATGCGCAACAAGAGGAGAGCATCGAGTGGCAGGATGAGCTCCGTTTGCGCCGAGGTCGTCTCGGTTGGCAGGTTGAGGATGTTGCCTATGGTGGCGACTGGGCGTATGCCGCCAGCGGTACTCTGACTGCACGTCTCGATGCCGTCATAGCCACCGAGCCTGCCGTCACCAAGCCCTGATTGCTGCATCCGGTGCTCGAGCGCGGCCGAGGCGCGGGGGCGGCCGCATGATGCGATCTGCGATTGGGACTCGAACTTGCGGCCCTATCGGGGTAAAGTGACCTCAAAGAGCAAGCCTGCTGTGGCTTGACAGTCGTTCATTCTGGCAATATTTTTTCGCTCCCAACGGGGGCGTCACCCTGAGCCAATACCGCCATTGCCATCTGTGGAGCAACCCTATGAGTGCTAACCGTATTGCCGCCATTGATGTCGACGTGCAGAAGACCTTCACCCCCCTGTGTCCTGACGAATTACCCGTCCCCTATGGTGACGAGATCGTTTCTGAGCTCAATACCCAGGCTCAGTGGGCGGATCTGCGCGTGATGACCAAGGATGCTCACTCACCCAAGGCACTGTGGGTGGCTTCGAGCATCGAACACATGCTCAAGCCAGTTGGCTTGCCGAACGCCGATGTCAGTTGGGTGGCGCATGCTGTTCCCGGTACGTTTGGTTTTGAATTACTGGATGGATTGCCTGCGGTAACCGACTACGACTTCCTGGTTTACAAGGGGATCGAGCCGGATATGCACCCGTATGGCGCCTGTTATCACGATCTGGCCGGTCGTCTCTCCACCGGTCTTATCGAATGGTTGAGTCAGCAGCAGGTTTCTACGGTTCTGCTGGGGGGCTTGGCCTTTGACTACTGCGTCAAGCAGACGGCGTTGCAGTTGAAATCTGCCGGTTTTCGGGTGGGGATCAACAAGGCGGCGTGTCGGGCGATCAGTGAAGAGACCGAGAGCTCGGCAGCCATCGAGTTACAAGCGGCTGGCGTCGAGCTGCTGGACGACTCACGGGCGGTGCAAGCCTGGCTTTTGGCACTGCGGACCAACAGCCCAGTCGTTAGCCGCTAGAGGCGAGGACTTATGTTGATAAATACCTGTATGCGCGGTGTGCTGGATACCGACATCTACAAGTTGTCGATGCAGCAGGCCTATCTGCATCAAGCTCCGAATGTAGAGGCGGAGTGGGAGCTGCATTGCCGCAGTGACGAGGATCTGACCCCCTATCTGGAGTTGATCCGCGAAGAGCTGGCCGGCATGAGTCAGCTGCAAATCAGCCTGCCTTCCCTGCGAGCCCTGTCGCGGCAGGCTCCCTATCTGCAACCGGACTATCTGGATTTTCTCTATCACTTTCGCTTCGATCCCAGCCTGTTGTCGATTGGCATCGAGCGCGGGCAGTTGGCCATCCGGGCGCGGGGGTTACAAACGCAGGTTTCACTGTTTGAAATCCCGGTGATGGCCACACTCAGCGAGGTGCGCAACAGCGTCCGCTACCCCGAAGTAACCCCCGAGGTGATAGAAAAAAGCACGATGGCCAAGATTGCCCAACTGCAGCGCCTTGGGGATGCAGTGGATCTGAGCGGTTTTCACTTCACCGATTTTGGTACTCGCCGCCGTTTCAGCTTTGCTGCCCAGCAGCAGGTATTGGCGTTGTTACAACAGCATCTGCCAGAGCAATTGGTCGGCACCAGTAACCCGTTGCTGGCCCAACAGTTTGGCTTACCGGCGATCGGCACCATGGCCCATGAATGGTTGCAAACCCACCAGGGGCTGAATTATCCGTTGGCGGCCACCCAGAAGGCGGCGTTGAGCAATTGGTTGCGCGAATATCGAGGGCAACTGGGCATAGCCCTGACCGATGTGATTGGTATCGATGCTTTTTGCCGGGATCTGGATTTTCAATTGGCCAGCCAATACAGTGGCTTCCGCCAAGATAGCGGTGATCCTCTGCTGTGGGGCGAGAAACTGATCGCTCACCTGGCGTCGCTCGGTATCGATCCCACCGTCAAGACGCTGGTCTTCTCCGACGGCCTGGATTTTTCGCGTGCCGTTGCCCTGTATCGTCACTTCCGCGGGCGGGTCAAGACCAGCTTTGGCATTGGTACCTGGTTGATGGCCGACTTTGGTATCAACCAACCGCTCAACATGGTGATGAAGATGGTGCGCCTCGGGGGGCAGTCGGTTGCCAAGATCTCCGATAGTCCCGGCAAGACACTCTGCCGGGATCGGGAGTTCTTAACTAATTTAATGGAGGCCTTCGCCGTTGAGGCGAGCGTCCGCCACCGGGTACTCAGCCAGGTGGCCTAAAAGGAGCATTGAAGTTTCATGCGTCAAACCCTGACTCTGGCTACGGCCTGTATCAACACGACTCCACTGGATCTCGATGGTAATCTGGCGTTGATCCGCCAGGCGGTTGCTGAGGCTCAAGCCGCCCGGGCTGATCTCCTGCTGCTGCCCGAATTGGCCCTGACCGGTTATGGCTGCGAAGACATGTTCTTTGTCGCCGACTGGCTGGATTCACTACCTGGCGAGTTGATGACGTTAGCCCAGAGCTTGCCGGAGCAGCTGCTGGTGGCGGTCGGCTTCCCGTTGCATGTCCCCGGTGGCCAGGTGTTCAACGGGGTGGCGCTCCTGTCCCAAGGCAAATTGCACGGTGTGGTGTGCAAGCAGCATCTGGCGCGTAGCGGCATTCACTACGAGCCACGCTGGTTCACGCCGTGGCCGGCCGGCGAAGTCAGCTCAGCCACCCTGGCTGGTCAGACGGTTCCGGTTGGTGATCTGGTCTTTGATGTCAGTGGGGTGCGGATTGGCTTTGAGATCTGTGAAGACTCCTGGGTCGCCTCGCGTCCGGGCCGCAGCCTGTTCGAGCGTCGCGTCGATGTGATCCTCAATCCCTCCGCCAGCCACTTTGCGCTGGGTAAACAGCAGCAGCGCAGCCAGTTTGTGCGGGAAGGGTCGCGGGCCTATGGTGCCATCTATGCCTACACCAACCTGCTGGGCTGTGAGGCGGGGCGAGCCGTCTATGATGGCGATGCGATGATCGCCAGCAACGGCGAGCTGGTGCTGGTCGGCGAGCGATTGAGCTTTGCGCCACTGAAGGTCTACAGCGCGACCGTGGATCTGCAGGTCAACCGAGCTCAACGTCTGATCAGCAGCCAATCCCTGCTGCCTGAGGGTGGGGCAGGAATTGCTGCTGTCGATTTCGCCTGGGCATCTGAAGATCATCGTCGGGCTTTGGCAGCCCCATGCCAGCTGGTCGCTGAAGATGAGCATGCCGAAGCCTGTCGTGCCGTGGCCCTGGGGCTGTGGGATTGGCAGCGCAAAACCTATACAGGCGGCTACGCATTGAGCCTCTCCGGTGGTGCCGATTCGGCGCTGTGCGGGACTCTGGTCTATATGGCTCAGGTCCAGGCCTATGCCTCCTTGGGTGAGTGCGCCTACTTGGCAGAGTTGGCCAAGGGGCGTTTACAACCAGCCGCGCGGGGCGGGCAGGAGCCACTGGCGTGGCTGCGTGAGCAGGTGATGCCGCAGGTGTTGACCACACTGTATCAGGGCTCGGAATACAGTGGCTCTGTGACCTTCAACGCCGCAGCTGGTTTGGCGGCGGAACTCGGCGCCACCCATCACGCATGGTCGATCGCCGAGCTGGTGAGTGGCTATCTGAAGCTGGCCAATGAGCTGACACCGGAGGATCCGCTCAACTGGCAGCGTGACGATCTGGCCTTGCAGAACATTCAGGCCCGGGTGCGGGCGCCGGGGATCTGGCTGCTGGCCAATCGTGGTAACAAGCTGCTGATTGCCACCTCGAACCTCTCCGAGGCCAGCGTCGGTTACTGCACCATGGATGGGGATACCTCCGGTGTCTTGTCACCCATCGGCGGGATCAGCAAGTCACGGGTGTTGCTGATCAACCGCTACATTCTGGAGCGGGGCATCCCCTTGCAAGACAGCGGAGCCTTGGGCATTGCGCGTCTGGCATTGCCTGCCATGCAGGCCATCGTTCATCAGGCTCCGACCGCCGAACTGCGCCCGGTGGAGCAGACTGATGAGGCGGATCTAATGCCGTTTCCGGTGCTTGATGCGATCCGTCGCCTGAGTCAGACCCAGCATCTGACACCGAAGGGGGTGTTGCAGCAGTTGCTGCGTGGTGAATTTGCCGCTCAGTACCCGGTGACACAGTTAGTCGGCTGGATCCGCCGCTACTATGGTCTCTACTGCCGCAACCAATGGAAGCGCGAACGCATCGCGGTCAGCTTTCATATCGAGGCCGACAGCGCCGATCCCAAGACCTACCGCCGTTTCCCGGTGCTCTCCAGCCAGCTCCAGCGTGAACTGGCGCAGATGGAGGCCTTTGCCGCTAGTCTGTGAGAGTAAATAAGACTGCAGGTTGCTTGTTGTAACCTGCGGTTAGCTCTT
>JAYRLO010000068.1:0-11650 GCA_041905215.1 Aeromonadaceae bacterium | reverse complement strand
GAAAAACCGGATCAAAGCACGGCCGAGCACTATCTGGAGTGCGGTGATTATTACTGGAACAGCGGTATGTTCCTGTTCCGCGCCAGCCGCTATCTGGCAGAGTTAGAGCGGTTCCGACCGGATATTTATGCCGCCTGTGTCGAGTCGGTAGGGACCGTGAATGCGGATCTGGATTTTGTTCGTGTCAATAAAGCCGCCTTCCTCAGTTGCCCGAGTGACTCGATCGACTATGCGGTGATGGAGCGCACAGCCGATGCCGTGGTGGTACCCATGAGTGCCGGTTGGTCCGATGTGGGCTCCTGGTCATCGCTGTGGGAGATCTCCGAAAAAGATATCAACGGCAATGTCAGCCACGGCGATGTGCTGCAACACAATAGCCAGAACAACTATGTGTTTGCCGAAACCAGTCTGGTCACCACCGTCGGGGTGCAAGACTTGGTGATTGTCCAGACCAAGGACGCGGTCTTGGTGGCAGATAAGCATCAGGTGCAGGATGTCAAAAAGATTGTGGAATCCCTGAAGGCTGCCGGTCGCACCGAGCACCATATCCACCGTGAGGTGTATCGGCCATGGGGTAAGTACGATTCTATCGACAACGGCGAGCGCTATCAGGTCAAACGCATTACCGTGAAGCCCGGTGAGAAGCTCTCCATCCAGATGCATCATCACAGAGCCGAACACTGGATCGTGGTTTCTGGCACAGCGAGCGTCACCAATGGCGACAGCGTGCAGTTGGTGACCGAGAACCAGTCGGTCTATATACCGGTCGGCCAGATCCATGCGCTGGAGAACCCGGGCAAGATCATGCTCGAGATGATCGAGGTGCAATCGGGCTCTTATCTGGGTGAGGATGATATTGTGCGTTTTGAAGACCGTTACGGTCGCCTTGAAGGATGAGTGTGATGACTTCTGGATTCAATAGCTCGGCGGTCATCGCTGGAAGCGGTATTGCCTTTGGCACCAGTGGGGCTCGTGGCTTGGTAGTGGATTTCACCGCCGAGGTGTGCGCCGCCTTCACCCATGCCTTTGTCGCTGTGATGCAGCGGGAGTTTGTTCTCACTCATATGGCTCTGGCCATTGATAACCGGCCGAGTAGCTTGGGAATGGCGCAAGCGTGCGCGGCGGCTTTGCAGCAGGCTGGTATTGAGCCGCTCTACTACGGCGTGGTGCCGACTCCGGCTCTGGCCTACAAGTCGATGCAAGACAAAATGCCCTGCATCATGATCACCGGCAGCCATATTCCGTTTGATCGCAATGGCCTCAAGTTCTACCGCCCGGATGGCGAGATCACCAAGGCGGATGAAGGGGCGATTCTGACGGCGAACGTTGATTTTTCCCCTCTGCCAAGCTTGCCTCAGCTGGTGACGCTGCCTGGGGCGGCGGATGCCTACTGCACTCGTTATCTATCGTTGTTCAGCGCCGATCTGCTGGAGGGTAAGCGCATTGGTATCTACGAGCACTCCAGTGCCGGACGTGATCTCTATGCACCCTTGCTGCGTCAACTCGGTGCCGAGGTGATATCCCTGGAGCGTAGTGACGAGTTCGTGCCGATCGATACTGAAGCGGTGGGGGAAGACGACAAGGCCAAGGCGCGTCGTTGGTCTGCTGAGTATCAGCTAGATGCCATCTTTTCCACCGATGGTGACGGGGATCGGCCGCTGGTTGCCGATGAGCAGGGCGAATGGCTGCGCGGTGATATTCTTGGCTTGTTGTGTGCCGATGCCCTGGATATTGAGGCGGTGGCCATTCCGGTTAGCTGCAATACTGCGGTGGCCAGTTGTGGCCGTTTTGCCAAGGTCGCGCTGACCCGGATTGGCTCGCCTTATGTGATAGCCGAGTTTTCCGAGCTGGCCAAGAGCTATCAGCGGATTGCCGGTTTCGAGGCCAATGGTGGTTTCCTGCTGGGCAGTAATATCGAATTAGTGGGCAAGCCATTGGCGGCTCTGCCGACCCGGGATGCGGTACTGCCGGCGCTGATGCTGCTGGCTGCTGCGGGTCAAGGTGCTATTTCGCCACTGGTAGCTGCACTGCCTCAGCGTTTTACCCATTCGGATCGTATCCAGAACTTCCCGACCGCGCGCAGTCAGGCGATTATCGCTGCAGGCAAAGCCGATCCTTTGCAATTAATCAGAAAATTAGGTTTCATCGATTTGATGGTGGGGCATGTTGACGATACAGATGGCTTACGGCTGACGCTTAGCGACGGTGTCATCGTCCATCTGCGCCCCTCGGGCAATGCGCCTGAATTGCGCTGCTATGTGGAAGCGGATACTACAGGTGTTGCTCAGCAATGTGTTAAGCAAGTCCTTGGGCAACTCCAAGCTCAGGTGGTAACTTGACAGAGTGCTTTGGAATTTGAGGTTTTTCAAAGGGTGAGAACTGTTTGGTTCTCACCTCCCATGAGGCGTGTTGGCATTTCTAATATGTAGTTGTCCAAGGGACTCAAACTGCAAAGCTGCGTTAGGTTCTTCTCTGTGCTATTTGAAGCTATACTTCGCCAGCCAAAATAAGAAAGTAGGTGCCCTGTTTAGAGGTATCTCCGTTGTGCTTTTCAATTCATAAACGCGGGTGGTATATGGATATTTCTCAATCGGATAGCTCACTGCGGGCCTGTTCGCGGAGCTTTTCACCGATGATCAATAAGTTAGGCTTGCTGATCTCTGACATCTTTGCTTTTTTGCTGGCTTTTGCCACTACCTATTGGGTGATGGGAGGCATTGGAGGCGAGTCGCCAGATGAGCTTGGTTCGTTAAGTAATGGTATTGGCTACGCCCGGATCTGGAGTTTTGCCATCATAGTGCTTTGTGGTGTCACCTGGTTTTGGGCTCAGTTACGCCACTATACCTATCGCAAGCCGTTCTGGAGTGAACTGAAGGAGTGCCTGCAGTTGATTCTTGCACTAGCGATTGCCGATTTGGCCCTGGTTGCTTTGTCAAAGTGGGATTTCTCCCGTGGACAATGGCTGGTGCTCTGGTCTCTCTCGCTAATTCTGATCCCTTTTTTCCGTCTGCTGACCAAAATGCTTCTGCGCAAGGCGGGGGTCTGGCAGTGGCCTAGCCTTATCATCGGCTGTGGTAGCAATGCCTGTGATGCCTATATGGCGATCCGTAGCGAGTCCCTGATGGGTTTCGATGTGGTTGGCTTTGTGTCGCCGGATGGGCAATGTCTGGAGTCACCTGTAGAGACTATCCCTTTGCTACCGGATGATATGAGTGCTGTTATTCGTGATTATAAAAATGCCAAGCTGTTCCTGGCGGTCGAGTACGAGCAATCCGAATTACGTGATAGCTGGCTGCGCTATTTGACGGCCAAAGGGCTGCGGAATGTTTCTGTTATTCCAACCCTGCGGGGAGTGCCCTTGTATGGCACTGATATGTCCCACTTCTTCAGCCATGAAGTGATCATGTTGCGTGTGCGGAATAATCTGGCTCGGTTTTCGTCCAAGTTACTCAAACGCGCCTTCGATTTAGTGGTTTCCAGTTTATTACTGCTGTTGCTTTCCCCAGTCTTTGGCTATATCTGCTGGAAAGTATCTCGCGACGGCGGTTCCCCGATTTATGGGCATGAACGAATTGGTCAGAATGGCCGTAAATTCAAATGCCTGAAGTTCCGCTCTATGATCATCAACTCTCAAGACGTGCTCGAGAAGCTACTGGCTACGGATGCGGAGGCGCGTGCGGAATGGGATCGGGATTTTAAGTTAAAAAATGATCCACGAATAACCACCATAGGTCACTTTATCCGCAAGACCAGCCTTGATGAGCTGCCTCAGTTGTGGAATGTGGTAAAGGGTGAAATGAGTCTGGTGGGACCTCGTCCTGTGGTTGAAAAAGAGCTCGAACGCTATGGTGACGATGGTGAGTATTATCTGATGGCCAAACCCGGTATGACTGGATTATGGCAAGTCAGCGGTCGCAATGATGTGGACTATGCAACTCGTGTCTATCTGGATGGCTGGTATGTGAAAAACTGGTCCTTGTGGTACGACATTGCCATTATGTTTAAAACCATCGGTGTGGTATTACACCGCGATGGCGCGTACTAACGTAAAGATTTTTTGAGGCAAGGTCATCGGAAACGATGACCTTTTCTTTGTGTGCAAAAGGATTGAAAAGATGACTATCAAGTTGTTAGTAACTGGTTTCAAGGGACAAGTCGGTCACTGCTTGATGCAACAGGCTCAGGCTCTGGGCTGGCTGGTGCTTGGTGTGGATCGGGATGAACTGGATATCACCATGAAAGCAGATGTTCAGAAGCTGGTTGCTGAGTTTGCTCCTGATGTCATCATCAATGCTGCGGCGCACACAGCGGTTGATAAAGCTGAAGTTGAAATCGATGCCTCCTATGCCATCAATCGCGATGGTTCCGCTTATCTGGCCGAAGCCGCGCAGCAGGTTGGTGCCGTTTTGCTGCATATCTCTACGGACTATGTGTTTGCCGGTAATAAAGAGGGTCTCTACGTCGAGACTGATCCGGTTGATCCCCAAGGGGTCTATGGCGCCTCCAAGCTAGCGGGTGAGCTGGCTGTTGCCGAGCATTGCACCCGTCATCTGATCCTGCGCACCGCCTGGGTATTTGGCGAGCATGGGAATAATTTTGTGAAAACCATGCTGCGGCTTGGTAGTCAGCGCGATAGTTTAGGGGTTGTGGCGGACCAGTTTGGTGGGCCGACCTATGCTGGCGACATTGCCGCGGCGCTGCTAACGATGGCCAAACAGGCGTTGCAGCCGGGTTTCGGCGCTTGGGGTATCTATCATTTTGCCGGTGAACCCCATGTTAGCTGGCATGGATTTGCTGCAGCCATATTTGATGCCGGGGTTGCTCAGGGAGTGCTGGTTCGAAGTCCATTGGTGAATTCGATTGCCACGACAGACTACCCGACGCCTGCCAAGCGTCCAGCTAATTCCCGGTTGGATTGTTCGCGAATTTATTCAGTTTTTGGCATTATGCCCAGCGATTGGCAGGCTGCGTTGTCTGATTTATCACCCTATATGCCTGCCTGAACTGTTGGTTCTTTCCACTACATAATCACAACTAAGAGAACTGAGCATGAAAGGTATCATTCTGGCCGGTGGCAGTGGCACCCGGTTACACCCGGCAACCATAGGCGTCAACAAGCAACTGCTGCCGGTCTATGACAAACCAATGATCTACTACCCACTGACTACGCTGATGCTCGCCGGCATCCGTGAAATATTGATCATCAGCACGCCGAACGATCAGACGACCTATCAGCGAATTCTTGGCGATGGTCAGCAGTGGGGTCTGGATATCCAGTATGCGGTACAGCCGAGCCCGGATGGTCTGGCGCAGGCATTTATTATCGGTGAGCAGTTTATCGGTACTGATTCGGTCTGCCTGATCCTCGGTGACAACATCTTCCACGGCCATGGTCTGAGCGAAACCTTGCAGAAGGCCGCAAGTTATACCGAAGGAGCTACTGTCTTTGGTTACTACGTTCAAGATCCAGAACGCTATGGTGTGGTCGAGTTCGACAAGCAGGGGCAGGCGGTTTCCATCGAGGAGAAGCCGGTAAAACCCAAGTCCAACTACGCTGTCACCGGCCTCTACTTCTATGACAATGATGTGGTTCAGATTGCCAAGCAGATTAAGCCTTCAGCCCGGGGCGAGCTTGAGATCACTGATGTAAACAACGTCTACCTGCAGCGTGGCAACCTGCGGGTTGAGCGCATGAGTCGCGGTGCCGCTTGGCTGGATACTGGCACTCATGATTCCTTGCTTGATGCGGCAATTTTTATCCGTGTCCTGGAGAAGCGGCAGGGTCAGAAGGTAGCTTCGCCGGAAGAGACGGCATTCCGTATGGGCTTTATCGATGCTCAGCAACTCGAGGTGCTGGCCAAGCCGTTGATGAAGAGTGGTTATGGCGCCTACCTGATGCAGGTGCTAGCCGAGCAACAAGAGTGAGTGAACGATGAAAATCATTGATACTGCAATTCCTGATGTGAAAATCCTCGAGCCGCAGGTGTTCGGTGATGAACGCGGCTTCTTTATGGAAACCTGGCGCGAAGATTGGTTCAACACTCATGTCTGCGAGCGTCGCTTCGTTCAGGACAACCACTCCAAGTCACGCCAGGGCATCCTACGCGGTCTGCATTATCAGATGGAGCAGACGCAAGGCAAGCTGGTGCGCGTGGTGAGCGGTGAGGTGTTCGATGTGGCAGTGGATCTGCGCCGTTCTTCACCAACCTTCGGCAAGTGGGTCGGAGTGTTGCTCTCTGCCGAAAACAAGCGTCAGCTCTGGGTACCGGAAGGGTTTGCTCACGGCTTCTATGTCACCAGCGAAACAGCCGAGTTCGTCTATCGCTGCACCGATTATTACCATCCGGCCTCTGAGCAGAGTCTGCTCTGGAGCGATCCGGCGCTAGGCATCGAGTGGCCCCTGGTTAATGGTGAGCAGCCGTTGCTGGCAGCCAAGGATGAGAAAGGTGCACGGTTAAAAGATGCGGTGACTTTCAAGTAAGCAGATTGCGTTTTGTTGCTTACCCGATTTATTCAATTAACTCGTTAGGAATATGACTGTGAAAAGACTTCTGGTTACTGGCGGAGCTGGTTTTATCGGTGCCAACTTTGTTCACTACTGGCTGGCCAATCACCCCGGCGATCGGGTCGTGGTGCTGGATGCCCTGACCTATGCCGGTAATATCGAAACCCTGAGGCCCCTGATGGGTAACCCGAACTTCCGTTTCGTCAAAGGCAACATCTGCAATAACGAGCTGGTGGAGCTGCTGCTGCGTGAAGAGCAGATCGATACCCTGGTGCACTTTGCCGCCGAATCTCACGTCGATCGCTCCATCACAGGTCCGGACGCCTTTATTGAGACCAACATCATCGGTACTCACAGCCTGCTCAAGGCAGCCCGCTCCGTGTGGCTGGCTGACCCGGCTAATCCGCTGCCGCACCGTTTCCATCATGTCTCCACCGATGAGGTGTACGGCACGCTTTCATTGACCGATCCGGCCTTCACCGAAGAGACGGCCTATGCGCCGAACTCACCCTATTCAGCCTCCAAGGCGGCGTCGGACCATCTGGTGCGCGCCTATTTGCACACCTATGGTCTGCAGGTAACCACCAGTAACTGCTCCAACAACTACGGTTACTACCACTTCCCGGAGAAGCTGATCCCGTTGTGCTTGACCAACATTCTGGACAGTAAATCGCTGCCTATCTATGGCGATGGCAAGCAGATCCGCGACTGGTTGTTTGTAGAAGATCACTGCCGTGGCATCGAGCTGGTGCTGGACAAGGGCGTGGTGGGGGAGACCTACAACATCGGTGGCGTCAACGAGTGGCAGAACATTGATATCGTCAATCTGGTCTGCAAGCTAGTGGATGCCGAGTTCGCCGCCGATGCCTCGCTGGCGGCTCGTTATCCGCATGCTCCCCAGGCGCGGGGGGAAGGCGCTGCCTCGCTGATTACCTACGTCACCGATCGTGCTGGCCACGACCGCCGCTACGCCGTGGGTACCGACAAGATCCGCAGTGAACTGGGCTATGTACCACAAGAGACCTTCGAGACCGGCATTGCCAAGACCATCAAATGGTATCTGGCTAACGAAGCCTGGTGGCGGCCGCTGAAGAAGGCGTGAAGTGGTTCGTTTTCGGTAGGCGTAAGCGACGTTCGCGCAGGTGAGCTATTCATCGCGAGCTTCGCTTGCTCCTACAAAAAACCGGATAGCACCTGTCGACTCTGGCAGTCGTGATGATGGCCGTATAGCGGCAGCATGGGGCTCCTTTGCACGCGTTGGAGCCCTCATGCCGAACCTTTCTACTGTCAATACCTTCCAACTACTCCATCACGGCGCCGCCAGCGGCGTGACCGGATCCTGCCACGAACTGCAATTGGGGCGTGACAGCCTGCTGATCGATTGCGGTCAGTTTCAGGGGGAGGCGGGGCCTACGCGCCTCGATGTTGCATTGTCTCGCGTGCGCGCTTTGCTGCTGACTCACGCTCATATCGACCATATCGGGCGCATCCCTGAATTGATCTCCAGCGGGTTGACCGCACCTATCTACTGCTCCGAAGCGACGGCTTTGCTGGTTCCGGTGATGCTGGCCGATGCGCTGCACCACTCATTGGCTAGCCAGCGCTCCGCGATCGAGCTCCTTCTGCAGCGCTTGCGTCATCTGCTGCGTCCTCTTCCTTTTGGCCAATGGCAACGACTGTCATTGAGCGATCAATCTGTACTCTACTTTCGCTTGCAACCAGCCGGCCATATTCTGGGCTCGGCCTATCTGGAGTTACGTCTGCCGGATGGCCAGCTCGTGGTGTTTTCCGGTGATTTGGGCTCCGGTCGCTCGGCCTTGTTGCCTGCGCCGCTACCTCCTGAACGAGCGGATCTTCTGGTGCTCGAGAGTACCTATGGCGATCGATCGCATCCGCACGGGGAGCCTCGTCATCGTCAGTTGAAAGCTATTGTTGAACGCTCACTGCGCGATGGCGGTGCCATTTTGATTCCCGCCTTCAGCATTGGCCGGACCCAGGAGTTGCTCTGCGATCTGGAGCAGATCCTGAGCGAGGTGCGTAGCCGTGAGGAGCAGTGGTGCTGGCGAGATCTGCCGGTGGTCATCGATTCGCCTCTGGGGGCTGATGTGACGCGGCTGTATCGTCGTTTTCGGCGGGTCTGGTGCAAAGAGGCGCAGACTCGGTTGCAGGCGGGGCGCCATCCGCTGGATTTTTCCCAGTGTGTGACCATCAATGACCATGCTGCCCATGAGTCGTTGGTACATCGGCTGCAGCAGAGCGGGGAGCCCGCCATCATAGTGGCTGGTGGTGGCATGTGTCAGGGCGGTCGTATCGTCAACTATCTCAAGGCGCTGTTGCCGGATGCACGCACCGATCTACTGCTGGCTGGTTTTCAGGCGCAAGGTACGCCAGGGCGCTTGCTGCAATCAGGCTGTCACTCGCTGTGGTTGGATGGAAAAGAGGTCGCCGTTCAGGCACAGATCCACAGCCTGAGTGGCTATTCGGCCCATGCCGATCAACAGGAGTTGCTCGCTTTTGTGCAGGGGATGACATCGCCACCGGGCGCCATTCGTCTGGTACACGGCGAGCCTGATTCTCAACATGCCCTTGCACGACGACTGGCACTCGCTTGCCCCTCGGCCACTGTGAGCTGTGGGTGTGATTGCCCGGCAGCAGTGTATTCTGCTGTTCGCCCTGAGCTTGTCGAAGGATGAGCTTATCGAATACGGTGGTTCGACGAGCTCACCACGAGCGGAATAGCTCACCATGAAAGGGTTATGTGATTGAAGGGCATCGTTATCGGTAATCCATCCTGCATGAGATTGAACCGCTCCTCTTCTTTATATGTGCCTGGCTCGTTACACTAGGTGCCAATCGGAGTGGGTTGCAGCTCCTGTGACTAGAAGAAATAGGGATATGGAATGACGTTGACGAAGAAGGTCTTTTTTGTTGTTGCTGCTTTGTATTGGTTGCTGGGCATGCATGTTTTTATGCATAACCCGGGGGGCGATGGCTTCTATCTACCCTTCAATATGCTGGGCTGGGCGTTTGCATCTGTTCTGATTGGCATTGGTCTTTGGCATGTTACCGTGACGCAACAGCTTGTTTTTTCTCGCTCTCAGCTGTGGTTTTGGGGGGGGCTAGCAGTGGCCTGCCTGCCCTTTCTGGCCCACCCCGAAGTTTCGATCGATGCTGGTGTGCCTCGTATGCTGGGGATTGCAGGTGGCTGTTTGTTGCTGTTTTCCTTAAGCCAACTACAGTTGACACGTCAGGAGCGTTATCTGCTGTTGTACATGCTACTGGCTGGTGTGGCCATTGAAGCTCTGTTTGGGCTAGTGCAATATTTCCTACTTACTCCAACCAACTGGATTGGTTATAACACCTCTATCAATAGGCCTTATGGCATATTTCAAAAAGATAGTGTTCTATCTAGCTTCTTGGCTATGGGTATCTCGCTTGCCTTGTTTTTACATTTTTACGCCATCAATAAGCTCTCCTCGTGGAAACACATATTGACGGGGGGGCTAGTATTTGTTTCATCCATATTACTGGTATTGATTCAGTCTCGTGCTGGTCAAATTGGAGCCTTGATTGCTGTTTTCTTACTCTGTATTTCGGCTTTAAAAACCCAGCCCAAACGTGTGACGACAATGATAGTGTTGATGCTATTCGGGCTTGCTGTTGGTGTTTTTGTATCCTCTGGAGTCGGTGGCCGATCACCTGAAAACTATGGATTGACGATCGACTATCGTTTGCTGTATTGGCGGCACAGTCTGGACCTGTTATTCCGAGCCCCATGGGTTGGTTACGGTTATGGCATGTTTGAGTCGATATTTGTTAATAGCTATTACGTCATTCCGCAAAGTATTTCAGGTGTTCCTATAATTGAACCAAATCTGAGCCACCCACATAATGAAATATTATATTGGGCTGTAGAAGGGGGGATGGTTGCCGTATTCGGTTTGGCTTTAATGGCTTGGGGTTGGTGGCGGATCTTAGCTCCACATGCTTGGGGTAAACGTCTGGCTCTGTTTGCCCTGCCGTTTCCGCTCTTTTTTCATGCCATGGTCGAATACCCGTTCTATCACTCCACGGCTCATTGGCTGGCGCTGATCTGGCTGGTGTGGTTTACCGATGCGGAAGCCGAAGCAGAGACGGTTATTCCGCTGAGTAACTGGTTACTACTGCGGGCTCTGGCTGTACTCATCCCCCTGCTGACGGTTCCCTATATGCTGACTGGCTTGCACACGGCCTATCTGGTCACTCAATTTGAAAGAGGTGGGTTAAAAGATCCCAGCCTGTTGAATCGAGTAGTCAATCCGCTGCCCTGGTATACCCGTTTCATGTATGACGTATCGTCGGTGCACTTGATTAATGGTTTGGCAACGAAGGATGAGGCTCAACAACGCGAGGATTTGAGTACCTACATTTCTTGGGCCAGCGAGTTAGTCAAGTTATCGCCGCGCGCTAATGTCTATTACAATGCGGCGCTGGCATTGGATGCGATCGGACGTCACGAAGAGGCTGAGCAGTGGCGGCAGACGGGGGCTCGTTTGTTTCCGGCCGATCCGATCTTTAAGCAAGTGCCGTCGGCTGCATCTGGTGCATTGGCACCTTCAGAGCAAAGGGTCGGGGCTGCGCATAAATAAAACGCTATTATCACCGTGCCACATTGAATTGAGTCCTGTGTGGCACAATAGCTTTTCGTTGAATCACTGTGGTTGACTGCCTTTAGGATCCAGTGGGTTGCAAAAAATTCAATGTAAGGAGTTCCTGGTGAAAATTGCGGTTGCAGGTTCCGGCTATGTCGGGCTGTCAAATGCGGTACTGCTTGCGCAACACAATGAGGTCGTTGCCCTGGATATCAATGCTGATAGGGTTGATCTGCTTAATCGCCGGGAGTCACCAATTGTCGATCGGGAATTGGAAGAGTACCTGTGCAACGCCCAATTGAACCTGCGGGCCACGCTCGATAAGCAGGATGCCTATATTGGTGCCGAGTGGGTGATCATTGCCACGCCGACCGACTACGACCCCAAGACCCATTATTTCAACACCAGCTCGGTCGAGGCGGTGATCCGCGATGTGATGGCGATTAATCCGATGGCTGTCATGGTGATCAAATCGACGATCCCGGTTGGCTTTATCGAACGCATCAAGCAGGAG
>JAYRLO010000354.1:0-2088 GCA_041905215.1 Aeromonadaceae bacterium | reverse complement strand
CTGTGATGCAGTCACTCTCCCGGCAGGGAGACGTTCATTCACTGGTTGAGAATTATGGACAGGTGATTGTGGATGAGTGCCATCATGTCGGGGCCGTCTCCTTCGATGCAATCCTGAAAAGAACCAAGGCAAAATATGTGCTGGGTCTCACGGCCACCCCCATCCGCCGTGATGGTTTGCAGCCGATCATCTTTATGCAGTGTGGGCCTATCCGTCACACAGCAGCGAAACCGGCAAATGCTCCACAAGATTTAGAGGTTTTGCCTCGCACATGGCTGTCTCAAATTGAATTCCCCGCAGAAGCAGGCATCCAAGATATTTTTCGGCAGCTTGCTAATGATCGGGAGAGAACGGAAGCCATTACCGCCGAGGTGCGTAACGCAATCGCATTGGGGCGAAAGGTGCTGGTGCTGACCGAGCGCACCGAACACCTTGATGCAATAAGGGCAGCACTCGACGATCTGACTTTGTTACCGTTTGTGCTGCACGGGCGCATGTCCAAGCGTCAGAGATCGGCGTTGGTTGCCGATCTGGATGCGTTGCCGCCGGATGCGCCTCGTATCTTATTGGCGACAGGCAAACTGGTTGGAGAAGGTTTTGACCATCCGCCACTGGATACCTTGATCCTTGCTATGCCTGTCTCTTGGCGTGGCACACTGCAGCAGTACGCAGGGCGTCTACACCGGGATCATGCAGGTAAAACCAATGTGCGTATCATCGACTTTGTGGACACCGGCCACCCGGCACTTCTGCGCATGTGGGAGAAGCGGCAGCGGGGATACCGAGCCATGGGCTATCGGGTGATGCCCTAAACCCGGCTGGAACTTGTTTTGACAGTCATTGTTCGGCAAGCTCTTCTGCAAAACCTGCATTGGATACCCCATGAGTGAATATCAATACTACGAGTTTAGGGCGTTGGAGCGGCCGCTGAGCAAACCGGAACAGACCGAGCTGCGCAGTTGTTCCTCTCGGGCCACCATCACCTCAAGCCGTTTCGTTAACGAATATCATTGGGGCGATCTCAAGGCTGATCCTGAGGCGTGGATGAGGCGCTATTTCGATGCCCATCTCTACTTTGCCAACTGGGGTAGCAGTTCCCTGATGTTACGCCTTCCCCTCTCGGCATTAGACAAAACCATGCTGGCAGAGTTTGTCCGGCCGACTCTGTCAGATGCAGGCTCCGGCTTTGCGGATGCACTGGAACTTATCTCCACGGCTGAACATTTGGTCCTGGCGTGGCGCTTTAATGATGATTCTGGTTATTGTGACCGTTTCTGCGATGAAGAGGGGGCTGAGTGGCTGGATCGGCTGATTCCGCTGCGCGATGAGCTGCTTGGCGGTGATACTCGTCCACTCTATCTGGGCTGGCTGGCGCGAGTGTGTGCCGGTGAGCTGGGGGATGAGGATGTGGAGCCCCCCTTACCGGCCGGGCTTGCCAGTTTGACGCTCGCCCAGCAGGCGCTGGTGGAGTATCTGCAACTGGATTTGGATTGGCTGGCTGCCATCGCCCAAGCCAGCCCGGCACTACAAGATCCCTGTTCCGAAGATGAGGAGGCTGCACTCTGGCTGGCCGAGCAGACGCCGGAGGCGCTCAGCGCCAGTGTGGCGCTTTTGCTGGCGGGGCGGGCTCAGGAGGCACAACAAGCGGTAAGGCAAGCCTATCTTGTCTGGCAGTCTGCCCGGCGTCCTGGTGCAGACGCCTTGCCGCGACGCACTCTGGCACAGATCCACACAGGAATTGAGCAGGCCAGAGAGCAACGCCTGACGCGGGAAGCCGAGGAGCACGCGGCGAAGATGGCCAGGCAAAAAGCGGCCCGAGAGGCACATCTGGTCAAACTGGCTGCCAGGTCAGCGCAGGTTTGGCAGGATATTGATGCCTCGCTGCAACGGGGCAGTGGCGTGGGCTATGATCAGGCACCGCAGCTGATTGTTGAGTTGCATGATGCTCTCAAGCATGTCGATCAGGAGGCAGAGTTCCAGCTCTGGTTGCTGAAGCTGATGCAGGTGCATGGCGCTAGAAAAGCCTGGGTTGCCCGGCTCGAGCAGGCGGGGCTGCTGACCAGCATAGCGCCTTGACTCTTTATTTCC
>JAYRLO010000353.1:0-2090 GCA_041905215.1 Aeromonadaceae bacterium | reverse complement strand
TGGTCTTGCTGACCCTGCTCATCCTGATCAGTGGCGCCCTGAACTACCATGTCCTCGGTCAGTTGGCGGCCAATACCGATATGTTTGCTACCCGCCTGCTACCGGCACAAAGCAAAGTGCTCAACGCCGATCGCGATCTGTATCAGGCGTTGAGGGCAGAGCAAGAGGCGCTGTTGACCAATGATGCGGACAAGCAAAAAGCGGCCCGCGCCGACTTCGACGAGAATATCGACCAGGCACGTGACCGCATGCATGGCTTTTTGCATATCCTGGCCGACTACCCCGAGATTACGGCCCAATTCAATGGGTTTGATCAGCAGTTTGAGGCCTGGCACAAAGGCTCGGTGCAGATCTTTGACCTGCTGGCCGATGACGACAAGATTGCGGCACGTGAACAACATGAGGCCCAGGAAGCCCCCTTCCAGGCACTGCGTGAACAATATAATAAGGCGGGTGATCTCAATGACCAGCTGGTGCAGCGCCTGCATGCCGAATCGACCCGACTGGCCGATAGCCGTCAGGTCTGGACCCTGGTGATTGCCGCCGCGTCGCTGGTGTTGGGGCTGTTACTGACCTGGCTGGTACCACAACTGATCGTCAGCCATGTGGTGGCCATCCAGCGCAAGATTGAGGATATCAGCCAGGGCGAAGGCGATCTGATCAGCCGCTTGCCGTTGACCACCCACGATGAATTGGGCCAGTTGGCGCGCAGCTTCAATACCCTGCTCGACCGCCTGCAACAGCTGATTCGTGAAGTCATTGGCGATGCCGCCTCCCTCGGCGACAGCACCCATCATCTGCAAAATATCGCCGGCGAGGCCGAGACCATTAACGAGAGCCAGCGCACTCATCTCGCCTCTCTGGTCACTGCGATCACCGAAATCAGCCATGCCGTGCAGGATATCTCGCAACACGCACAGCAGACTTCGGCGCAAAGCCAGCAGGCGCAACAGGCCGCCGATCAGGGGATGACGTTGCTCGACCGCAACAGCGCGTTGAACCAGCAACTGGCCAGCAGCGTGCAACACGCCGGCGCCACCGTGTCACAACTAGCCACCGAGTCTGAGCGAATTACCTCGGTACTGGATGTGATCAAGGGCATCGCCGAACAGACCAACCTGCTGGCGCTGAATGCCGCGATAGAGGCAGCGCGCGCGGGGGAACAGGGACGTGGCTTTGCCGTGGTGGCCGATGAAGTACGCACCCTGGCGCGGCGGACTCAAAGCTCGACCGAGGATATTCAGCGCATGATCACTGCGCTGAAGCAGGGGGTCACCACTGCCGTACAGGCCATGGAGGAGGGCTTCACCCAAATGAACGCCGCCGTGGCCATGTCGGATCAGATGCGCACCGCCTTCGCCGACATCCGCAAGCTGGTCAGCGTGGTGCAGGATATGAACTTCCAGATCGCCTCGGCGACCGAGCAGCAGAGTCTGGTGATGAACGAGATCAACAGCAGCGTCAGCGAACTGAACAGCCTGACCGAGGAGGCCACTGCCACCTCCTCCGCAGTGCTGCGTACCGGTCAGCGGGTCGATACGCTGTCCCAGCAACTCAATACCCTGATGCGCCAGTTCAAGGTATAAGCGACGCCTCACGCCATGACCGGCAGACTGGGCCGGCCATGGCATTCATTTAAGAGAAATGCAGGTCGCCGCCCTTTCACCAACACGCCGTCAACCCATCCTTGGGGGCTCGATGGCGGCAGCCCTGCCGCCAATGGCGGGTGAGTGAACACGCCCTACCTTATCTGATCTGACTCAGCCTTGCCGCACGCCGCACAACGGGACTTTTTTGAGTAATGTGCCCCGAGACTGATCGGTTTTTCCCGGTGTATGCCAAAATGTCTCTATATTGTCCCCGATCCGGGGTGGCCGTAACGGATAACGTCCAGAGAACGCTGTATGCACCGAACTGTCTTGAAGTGGCTATTTCTGATCGGGATAGGGTTGCTCGGGCTGGTGGCATCATGGACCATCTACCAAGATCGTCTGGCCTCCGAAGAGAAAACACGACAGATCTATTTTAATGAAGAGGCCCGCATTCAGGCGATGCAGGTGGAGTTGCTATTTGACTCAGCCTTGGCGGTG
>JAYRLO010000352.1:0-2090 GCA_041905215.1 Aeromonadaceae bacterium | reverse complement strand
CGATGAAAACATGAAGAACCGCGCCTACCAGCTGATCTACAACCGCCGTTTTGCCGAAGAGGCACAAAGCTGGCTGGATGAGCTGCGCGACAGTGCTTACATCAACATAGTCTCGGAATAGGAATCGACATGCAGCAGACCCCTCGCATCGTCATCACTCCCGGAGAGCCGGGCGGTATAGGTCCAGATTTGATTCTCGGACTCGCCGCCCGCAGTTGGCCGGTAGAACTGGTGATTGTTGCCGACCCGCAACTGCTGGCCGAGCGCGCGGCACAGCTCAGGCTCAAGGTCCAACTGCTGACCTATGATCCCCAGAATGAGGCTCGTCCGCAGCAGCAAGGAACCCTCACCGTAGCAGCCATTCCATTGGCTGAACCCGCCATCCCGGGTCAATTGCAAGTGGCCAACGGCCCCTATGTGCTGGCCACCCTGGCTCGGGCGGCGCAGGGAGCGCTGAGCCGTGAGTTTGCCGCCTTGGTGACAGGCCCGGTGCACAAGGGGATCATCAACGACGCCGGGGTTAGTTTCAGCGGCCACACCGAATTTTTTGCCGAACAGGCGGGCTGCGATCAGGTCGTCATGATGCTGGCTACCGAAGGGCTGCGCGTAGCCCTGGCGACAACTCACCTGCCACTGCGCGATGTCGCCGATGCGATTACCCCGGCCAGCCTGACGCGAACCCTGCAGATCCTGCATCAGGATCTGCAGCAAAAGTTTGGTATTGCGCAACCGCGGATCTATGTCTGCGGGCTCAATCCTCACGCCGGTGAAGGCGGCCACATGGGGCGAGAAGAGATCGACGTCATCGAGCCAGTTCTCGCCGCCATGCGCGCCGAGGGCATGGATCTGGTGGGCCCGCTTCCCGCAGACACCCTGTTTCAGGATAAATACCTGCGCGATGCCGATGCCGTGCTCGCCATGTACCACGATCAAGGATTACCGGTACTCAAATACAAAGGCTTTGGACGAGCCGTCAACATCACTCTGGGCCTGCCATTCATCCGTACCTCGGTCGACCACGGTACGGCACTGGATCTGGCTGGGCAAGGCAAGGCCGAGATGGGGAGTCTGCTGACTGCCCTCCAACAGGCCATCGACATGGTAACCAAACAAGCATGAGTAACGATAAGACCCATCTAGGCCATACCGCCCGTAAGCGTTTTGGCCAGAACTTCCTGCACGACCACTATGTGATCGATGCCATCGTCGCCGCCATCCATCCCCAGGAAGGTCAGGTTCTGGTGGAAATCGGCCCGGGCCTCGGTGCCCTAACCGAGCCGGTGGCCTCCCAGGTCAGTCACATGCATGTGGTTGAACTGGATCGGGATCTGGCTGAACGTCTGCGCCATCATCCGGTGCTCAAGGATAAACTGACTATCCATGAAGCCGATGCCATGAAGTTCGACTTCAACAGTCTCAAGCAGGATGGACAACCCCTACGTGTGTTCGGCAACCTGCCGTACAACATCTCCACGCCGCTGATGTTCCATCTGTTTGAACAGTCAGGCCTCATCAGCGACATGCACTTCATGCTGCAAAAAGAGGTGGTCGATCGTCTGGCGGCTGGCCCCGGCAGCAAGGCCTATGGCCGCCTGAGCGTCATGGCTCAGTACTACTGCCAGGTCATCCCGGTACTGCAGGTCGGTCCTGGCTCTTTCAAGCCAGCCCCCAAGGTGGACTCAGCCGTGGTGCGCCTGGTACCCCACAGCCAGCCAACCGTGATCGCCAAACGGATTGATGATCTGCACCGCGTCTGTCTGGAGGCGTTCAACCAACGCCGTAAGACGATTCGCAATAGCATGCGCAACTTCATCACGCCAGAGCAGTTGACGCTGCTGGGCATAGATCCTAATCTGCGACCAGAGAACCTTTCGCTGGAACAGTTTGTGACCATCGCCAACTGGCTCAGCGATAACCCACAGGGCTAGCCATGGCTGATAAAATCCTGATCCGTCACTATCCACGTTATCTCGCGGAACAGTCAGTGCCGGATCAGGCTCACTTCAGCTTCGGCTATACGATTGAAATTGAAAATCAGGGTAATCGGCAGATACAGCTGATTGAGCGTCACTGGCTCATCACGGATGCCA
>JAYRLO010000351.1:336-2091 GCA_041905215.1 Aeromonadaceae bacterium | reverse complement strand
CAGAGGTATGTTATCGAACACCGCAGAGATGAAGCCCATGGCAAAGGTGGTTACCCAGGAGGCGGGAGGCAACTCGTCAACTGGCATCAAGGAGGCGCAGGTGACCAGCGCTACCAGGAAAATGGTGCCTGAGAACGCATGCTTGAGCTCATACCAGGGGGTCTTGACGAACAGGGCGCCGAGCAGGATGGCGATCCAGACCCCGAGTGCTGGAAAATCGAGGAAATAGTTGGTGGCGATGGCCAGCACCAAAATGGCACCGACCACCAGCAGTCGTTTCCACTCCACATCGCTGTCGGCGGTGACATCCTTGACGATGGTCTGGTACTTGTCTTGCTGGCGGGCGGCTATGATGCCGAAAATCAGCAGGGCGGTGCCAGCGGCCACATAGGCGTGAATCACATCCCAAGGGCTGACGCCGTCGATCCACATCAGAGTGGTGGTGGTGTCACCGACTACGGAGCCTGAGCCACCGGCGTTGCTGGCCGCGACTATGGCGGCCAGATAGCCGATATGCACCCGCTTGTTAAACACCACAAAAGCGATGGCACCACCGATCATGGCGGCGGCTATGTTATCGAGGAAGGAGCTGAGGACAAAGATCATCACCAGCAGGGCGAAGCCACCCTTCCAGTCAGCGGGCAGGAAGCGGGGCAAAATCTTCGGCAGATGGGATTCGTCGAAGTGCTTGGCCAGGATGCCGAAACCGAACAGTAAGCCGATGAGGTTGAGCAGAATTCGCCACTCCCCCTCGTGACCATGGCCGCCGAGCAGATGTTGCACAAAAGAGAAGTCATCCAGCAGCGTATACTTGGCGATCAGAATGGCGGCTAGACCACTCAGCGCCACCCACATGGTGACATGGTGCAGCAGGGCGACCCCCAGCAGCGTCAGCGCGAACAGGATGAATTCGATGCGGATACCGCCTGGTGCCAGCAGGGTCTCAGTCAAGCTACCCGCAAAGGCCGGCGTGCTGAGCAGCAAGCTCGACCCTAACAGCGCGACCAGCGCCATGAGTCTGTTCGCTACAGTGGATGTCATGGTTTCTTCTCCTTGCGTTATTGGTCACGAAACGAGTTCCTGTTTCGCCGGCAGTAGTTATTGTTGGGAAATGACCCAGTGCTGGAAGTCCTTGCGGGTCTGAATATCCGCCTGGTTGTACCAATACTTCAACATTTCCAGCGTTTGAACATTCTTTGCAACGGGGGCAGAGCCTGCTTTGTCGGCTGTCGCCACGGTTGCTGCAACAGCAGCGGCAGCTGCTGTGGTAGGCATGCTGGTCTGCTGGAAGGCCTTACCCAGATCCGTCAGCTCTTGCTGATAGTCCCGGCCAATCTGCAGCCCCTCTTTTTTGGGTAGCACGAAATAGTCAACCTTGGCTGCCGAGCCATGCTTCTTATCGATTACTTGCAGCTTTTGTTGCGCCAAAAAGCGTTCAGCTTCCGGGTAGTTCCGTGGGTAGGTGAAGCTGATGGCGTAGTTGTCATCGGCCTGCAGATCCAGGTTGAAGACGATGGGCTCGCCGCGGATCAGGCGGCTCTCGCTCTGATCACGAAAGCTGCCTTCAAATTGTAATACCAGCTGATGCTGACCGGCTGGCAGCGTGATTTGTTGTTTACTGTTGACCATGTTGCTCTTGGCTGGTTGGCCATCGAGCAGTAGCAGTGTATAAGGGCGGGCAATTTCAAAGGTGGCGGCGAATGCTGACGCGGGCATGATGAAGGCACACAAGAGGGCAATAAGTTTGGCACAACG
>JAYRLO010000351.1:0-326 GCA_041905215.1 Aeromonadaceae bacterium | reverse complement strand
CCTTGATCCAAGAGTGAGATGACAGCTGATTGTACCGCTTTACCTTATCTCGGCAACCATGCAAGCCACAGATGCGCGCTTTGCATCACTCAATGAGTCGTCTAAACGGAGGTAATGCGTCGAGCAGACTGCGGCCATAACGGCGATTGACCAATCGTCGATCGAGAATGACGACTCGTCCCTGATCGGTTTCCTGGCGGATCAGACGGCCGCAGGCCTGCACCAGCTTGCGCGACGCATCAGGCAAGGTGATCTGCATGAAGGGGTTGCCCCCTCGGGCACTGACCCATTCGGCTTGCGCCGCCTCTATGGGCGAGGTGGGAACG
>JAYRLO010000350.1:0-2096 GCA_041905215.1 Aeromonadaceae bacterium | reverse complement strand
ATCAACACCTTCTCGATACGGTGTTTCTGCATCAGGCTCTGCACTTCCTCACGGGAGGCATTCTGACGCACAGTGACCAGACGCGCCTTGGGGGTCATCACCTCGTGGACCTTCATCGACAGATCGGTGACGAAACGAACGTCACGCCCGGTGATGATGCCTTCGAGTTCACCCGCAGCAGTCACCACAGGGAAACCGGCAAAACCACAGGAGTGAGTCAACTCCTTGATCTCGGCAATGGTCATCTCGGGGTGAACAGTGACAGGGCTGGCGACAATTCCACTTTCGAACTTCTTGACGCGGCGAACCTTCTCGGCTTGCTGTTCAATAGACATGTTCTTGTGGATGAAACCAAGACCACCTTCCTGCGCCAGGGCAATCGCCAAGCGGGCACCGGTCACGGTATCCATGGCAGCAGAGACCATTGGGATATTCAAAATGATATCTTTGGTCAGGCGAGTACGCAGATCAGCGGTATGGGGTAACACTTGAGAATGAGCCGGAACCAACAAAACATCGTCGAAGGTCAGGGCTTCTTTGGCTATACGCAACATGGCAATATCTCACCGTTAAGGAGGTTTGAGGGTGGGTAAAATATTGCAGCGGAATTCTAGGCAGTTGATCCCGGTTGGTAAAGCTCTTTTTGTTGTTATTTTACGAAAATGCTTTTCGCCGGTGCGCCGACTCCCGGATAATAGCCCCCCCGAGAGGTCCCGGAGTACTCCCTAGTGCCAGAAGCCAGCCCAACGATTTTCACCGTCAGTCGTCTCAACAGTGCCGTGCGTATCCTGCTGGAGCAGGAGATGGGGCTGGTATGGCTCGTCGGTGAAATTTCCAACCTGGTGCTGCACAGCTCAGGACACTGGTACTTCTCGCTCAAGGACTCCGGCGCCCAGGTACGCTGTGCCATGTTTCGTGGGCAAAACCGCCGCGTCGCCTTTCGGCCACTCGAAGGGCAGCAAGTTCTGGTGCAGGCTCGCCTCTCGCTCTACGAGCCGCGTGGTGACTACCAGCTCATCCTCGAGACCATGCGGCCAGCCGGGGCTGGCCAGCTCCAACTGCAACTGGAGCAACTCAAACAGCGGCTGCAGGCCGAGGGGCTGTTTGCCGCCGAACGTAAGCGTCCCCTGCCCGCTCATCCGAGCTGCATCGGCCTCATCACCTCACCTACCGGCGCCGCCATCCACGATTTGCTGACCGTGCTGCGCCGTCGAGCCCCCGGCATCCCGGTGATCCTCTATCCGGCCATGGTACAGGGCGAGCAGGCGGCCGAGCAGTTGATCGCTGCCCTGGCGCGGGCCAATCGCCGTCGCGAATGCGATCTGCTGATCATCGGGCGTGGCGGCGGCTCCATCGAGGATCTCTGGTGCTTCAACGATGAGCGCCTGGTGCGCGCCATCGCCGCCAGCGCCCTGCCCATTGTCAGCGCGGTCGGCCACGAGAGCGATGTGACGCTGAGCGACTTTGCCGCTGACTTGCGCGCTCCAACGCCCTCGGCGGCTGCCGAATTGGCCACCCCGGATCAGAATGCACTGCAGCAGCGACTGCTAGGCCTGTGGGAACGTCTGCAACGGGCCAACCAACGGCAACTGACCGCTCTTGCTCACCGTTTTGCACTGCTACAACGCGCCCTACACCATCAGCATCCAGAACGCCGTCTGCAGCAACAACAGCAGCGCCTGGATGAGTGCCAGCAGCGGTTGCGGCTCTATATGCAAAGACGGTTAATCCAGGCCCGGCACCATCAGGAGCGTCTCGGTGATCGCCTGCAGCAGAATACCCCTCGCCGCCATCTGCAAGAGGCTAAACAGCGTCTGCAACAACTTCAGCAAGCCTTGAGACTGAATTGGCAGCAGCTGCGGGAACAGAGGCAGCATCGCCAGCTGCTGCTGGCAACACGCTTGAATGCCATCAGTCCGTTATCGACTCTGGCCCGGGGCTATAGCATCACCCAGAATGAGCAGGGGAATGTGATCCGCTCGGTTGAGGATGTTGTTCCAGGTCAACGAGTTAAAACCCGGCTTCTCGATGGCGAGCTCTTGCTTGAAGTGCAAAAAATCACGCGCCAAGAGACAACAGCATCCCAGTAACGCGAG
>JAYRLO010000349.1:0-2102 GCA_041905215.1 Aeromonadaceae bacterium | reverse complement strand
AGGTGATGCACTGCTGGGAAGGATTCGATGGCAAACAGTTCCGGTACCCGCACCGAGCCTGGGACGCAGACGCGGCCAATATCGTTGCGCAGCAGATCGACGATCATCAGATTTTCCGCGCGATCTTTCGGAGCCTGCTGCAATTGCCGGGCGGCGGCGCCATCCAGCTCTGGATCCACGTTACGCGGCCGGGTTCCCTTGATGGGCTTGGTGCTTACGTGATGATCGCAAAGAGCCAAAAATCGCTCCGGTGACAGACTCAACACAGCGCTCTGGGGCAGGCGGATAAATGCCGAAAAAGGAGCCTGATTATGGCGGCTCAACGTGCAGTAGGCGGACCATTCATCACCGCCGTAAGGGGCGGTGAAGCGCTGGGTCAGGTTGATTTGATAGCAATCACCGGCGGCCAGATAGGCTTGCACCCGAGCAAAGCGGGCTCGATAGCCCGCGGCGTCCATGTTGCTGTGCCACGGAGCCAGCAGGCGCAGTGTTTCGTGTGGTATGGCCGATTGGCTCAGCCACCAGGTATAACGCTGCTGCCAAGTGGTCTCATCACCGCGTACCACCAGATAGGCTACCTGTTGCTGGCTATCGAGCACCCAGGCCCAGTCATAGAGACCCACGGCCATGTCGGCCAGTTCGATATCAGCTTGTGCCTGACAGGGCAGGCGTTCGAAGCGGCGCCCGAGATCGTAACCAAATAGCCCCAGAGCCCCGCCAACGAACGGCAGATCGCCCTCATAGTTGCACTGGGGGCCGAATAATTGGCGTTGCCACTGCGCTAGCAGGGCCAGCGGATCCTCGTCGGAGAAACTGGTTTGCCCAGCATGGTCAATCTGTGTCTGTGGCCCGCGGGTTTGCAGCGTTGCCAGAGGCTCGGCACTGAGAATATGAAAGCGGCTATCTGGGTGGCTAGAACTGGCCGACTCCAGAAGAATGGCCCAAGGTCGGTGGGCCAGTGGGGCAAACAGGGTGCGGGCAGCCTCGAGTGGGGGCAGTGATAAGGCCTGAAAAGAAAATGGCTTGATGGTGACCGCATTCAACATTTGTTTACTCGAATGGATGTTAGATGGTGCATACATGGCGTCGGATCGGTGTGCAGCGTATCATAATCGCTGATGGGACAAAAACGGGCCGAGGACGCCAACCGACAGGCGTAGCCCGGCTGATGCGGGCTCCTGGCCCCCTCGCATTCGGAGAAACACATGGCTGTGATTAAGCAACAGGACTTTATCGACTCTATTTTCGATGCCTTACAATTCATCTCGTACTATCACCCCCTCGATTTTGTCGAAGCGATGAAACAGGCTTACGACCGGGAACAGAGCCCGGCGGCCAAAGATGCTATCGCCCAGATCCTGATCAACTCCCGCATGGCAGCCGAAGGCCACAGACCCTTGTGTCAGGATACCGGCATCGTCACCTGCTTCGTCAAAGTTGGGATGCAGGTGCAGTGGGATGGCGAGCTGACGGTGCAAGAGATGGTAGATGCGGGGACTCGTCGCGCCTATACCCATCCGGATAACCCGCTGCGTCTCTCCATTTTGGCCGATCCGGCCGGCAAGCGGCTCAACACGCGCGACAATACACCCGCCGTGGTGCATATCGAGCTGGTGCGTGGCAATACCGTCGAGGTGTTGATCGCCGCCAAGGGGGGCGGCTCCGAGAACAAATCGAAGGTGGTGATGCTCAACCCCTCGGACTCGGTGGTCGACTGGGTGCTCAAAACCATACCGACCATGGGCTCGGGCTGGTGCCCGCCGGGGATGCTCGGCATCGGTATCGGTGGCACCGTCGAGAAGGCGGCACTGATGGCCAAAGAGTCATTGATGGAATCTATCGACATTCAGGAGTTGCAGGCGCGTGGTGCACAAAATCGCGACGAAGAGCTGCGCTTAGAGCTCTATGAGAAGATTAATCTGTTGGGAATTGGCGCCCAGGGGCTGGGTGGTTTGACAACGGTTCTGGATGTAAAGATCAAGTCCTGTCCGACCCACGCGGTGTCGCTGCCGGTGGCCATGATCCCCAACTGCGCCGCGACCCGTCACATCCACTTCACCCTGGATGGCTCCGGCCCCGCCGAACTGGTTCCGCCACCATTG
>JAYRLO010000067.1:0-11808 GCA_041905215.1 Aeromonadaceae bacterium | reverse complement strand
TGAAGACTCCAGCCTGGATCTGCCGGGCCAGAAAGTCAGAACTCGGGATTACGACATCAAAACCTGTGTTTCCGGCCAGCAGCTTGGCTTCCAATACCTCATTGCTGTCAAACACGTCATAGACAACCTTGATGCCCGTCTCTTTTTCAAAGTTGGCAATCGTGTCTTCGGCGATGTAATCGCTCCAGTTATAGACGTGCAATACCTTCTCTTCTTGAGCCACTGCACCACCGGCCATCAATGCCGCCACCAGAGAGAGGGTGACGATTCCTTTTTTGCACATAGAGCGTCTCCTTACCAAGGACTGGGATCGCAATCAGCGCAGCTTTCCAAGCTGTCGTTCTGACTCATTTGAAGTCTTTTTTGGTCTGCATGCGCGACCGATTATGGGGCAAGCCCCAACAACCTGACCAGAATAGTGACTTACTGGCGCAGTATATTCCGAAAAAATGAAAATGTATGCATTAAATATGCTGCAGTAACGGTGGCATTTTCTGCTGTTAATCCCTTATCCCTCATGGGATTAAGCGAGTTATCTCCCCCTCGTTGACGGCTGCATGTAAATCTACAATTGAAAACAATTTCATTCGTCGCCAAACGCCTCATTTTGGGGCGAAAGCCCCAGAATTATGAGCCAACATGCAGCATCCATTCCTAAAAAGTGGTCAGCAGGAGCTCACGCATCCTGCCGCTCATCGGTCATCGTCTTGTCGGCCTCTGATTCAAACTGACGAACCACATGAAACCCTTCACATTTCACGCAGGGATATCGCATGATCCATTCAAGAATCGTGCTAACCTCGCCGGACAAGTATTCTTCCCCGCCCGATGAGCACAGAGGGAAGTCGATTGGGAGCCGTCATGCCCTTGCGTTATACACTCATGCTCTTCCTCTTTGGCCTACTGCTCTCCGGCTGCCAAAATGCGCGGGAGGTCGAGGCCGACTCGCTGGTACACCATAGCTGGCAACTGGAACAGATCGACCAACAAGCGATCAACAGCCAACGCCCGATATTCCTGACAATCGGGGAACACTTGGCAATCAAGGGCCATACGGGATGCAATCAGTTCTTTGGTCAGGGAACCCTGATTCAGGCTCAGTTACAGATCAATGGGCTAGGAACCACCAAACAACTCTGCCCGCCAGAGTATCGCTGGATAGAAAATGCCATCCTCGGCACGTTACGCGAGAGTAGCAAGCTACAATTGACTCAAGACCATTTGGTGATTAGAGGCAGCAAGCACACGCTGGTCTACCAACTCGCCAAGTGAACCGGATACGGATCGACCGGGAAAACCCGCAATTGCCACGATGCGAGTCACGTGATTATCAGATCCCGCTCGCTTATGGCAGAATGATTAACATCAAGATACTCGGGAGACTGAATCAACCATGTCAATGGATCTGATTTTCAGCAAAATTAAACAATTACCTGTCATTCCCAAGCTATTGCATGAGCTGATGCAGGATTTCTCAAGCGATAATTCACGCATCGAAGATATCGCCAAGAAGATCGCCATGGATCAGGTCATCAGCGCCAAGGTGCTGAAGATGGCGAACTCCGCCGCCTACCGTCGTGGCCCTGAAATCACCTCGATCGAACAAGCCGTCATTCGTCTTGGCTTTAATTCCTTGCGCTCTCTGGTGGTGGCTTCCGGCCTGATGACCAGCTTTCGCACGCCATCCAATTTCGACAAGAACAAATTCTGGGTGGACAATTTTCAGGTGGCGACCATCGCCAAGGCTCTGGCTGCCGATTGCCGCGCCATCGAGCCCGAAACTGCCTTCACCTGCGCTCTGTTGCATAACATCGGCGAGCTGCTGATCCAGTCAACCCTCCCTGAGGAAGCTAGCCTGATCAACATGTCGATCAGCCGCGGTACCAGCCGGATCGATGCGCAGCGCGAAATGCTAGGGTATGACTACAGCCAGGTCGGCGCCGAGTTGGCCAAACGCTGGAGCCTCTCCGACACCTTCGTCCGGGCCATTGCCCAACAGCTCGATCCGTTAAACTTTGAGCCCATCAGCCCGGAAGCCGTGCTGATCCGTCTGGCCATGTTTGTCTCGTTTGCCTGGAACGCCGGCGTCCCCCCGCAAGTCATAGTTGCACGCTTCCCCACACCATTAGCCCAGCACTTGGGAATAGACCCACAGCGTCTGGCTGAACGATTGGAAGAGTTGCACCAGCATGGCAACGAACTTGCCGCCATGCTGACTACCTAGAACGACGAGAGACCCGATGCCACACCCCTTTTTCTGCCATTCCCAGGTTACCCCCTGGTTTAAGGTCAGCAACAACCAGCTGCAGTTAACGCTGTTTGTTCATAAAGAGCTGGAGTTGACCCAGCTCTTTATCCGTTATGAACCGGACAACGAAGAAGAACTGCGACCGATGAAGCCCTGTGGACAGCAAGGAGAGTTGGTCATCTGGCGTGGCGAACTGCCACTGAACCGTGATTCAGGCAGCATCCTCTACACCTTTAAGGCTCTCACCGCCCAGGAACAGTGGTGGGTACATGCGGCCGGAGTATCCGGCTCCATGCCACCCCGGCAATCGCATTTCCACTACAACCCACAGCAGAAACCACCGGTCTGGGTGCAAGATCAGGTGTTCTACCAAATATTTCCGGATCGCTTCTGCAATGGCGACCCCAGCATCAGCGTGCAAAACGGTGAATATCAATATGGCGGCGGTACCCATCCGGTGATCGCCAAACAGTGGGGAGAACCCGTCGCCGCCGATCACCTCAGCACCGGGGCATCCGAGTTTTATGGCGGCGATTTGGCCGGGATCCAGAGCAAACTGCATTATCTGCAGTCGCTCGGCATCACGGCGCTATATCTCAATCCAATCTTTGCATCCCCGAGCAATCATAAATATGACACCGTTGATTTCTACCAGGTCGACACCCATCTGGGGAGCAACGAACAACTCGCCGAGCTGACGAGCAATCTGCACCAGCGCGGCATGCGGATCGTGCTGGATGCCGTAGTCGATCACACCTCGGATCAACACCCCTGGTTTACGGCCGCCAGCGATATCCATGCCTCGGCCCGTCGTTTCTATACCTTCGATGAGAAGGGGCAGCACATCGGCTGGAAAGGGCTCTCGCATCTTCCCAAGCTCGATTTTGCCAGCCGGGAGGTCCAAGAGATCGTCTACAGCGGTGATGACGCCATCCTGCGCCACTGGTTACGTGCACCTTATGCCATTGATGGCTGGCGTTTTGATGTGATCCATATGCTGGGTGAGCATGGCTCTGCGGCAGGCAACACCTATCATGTCCAGCAAATGCGCCAATGCATGAAGCAGGAGAACCCGGACGCCTATGTGCTGGGTGAGCACTTCTTCGAAGCCAGCCAATGGCTGCAAGGCGACCAGGAAGATGGGGCCATGAATTACTATGGATTTGCCCATCCAGTTCGCGCCTTTCTAGCCAACCAGGATATCGCCTATCACCCGGTTCGCATCTCGGCAGAAGAGTTCGATCAATGGCTGAAGCAGGCTCGCTGCAGCATTCCGTTTGCCAACCAGCTAGCCCAGTTTAACCTGTTGGATAGTCACGATACGGCCCGCTTTCTCTCGCTGCTCTCTGGCGATGTCGCGCTGATGCGCACCGCGGTGACCCTCCTATTCACCTACATCGGCACCCCCTGTATCTACTATGGTGATGAAGTGGGAATGGAAGGCGGCAAGGATCCGGACTGTCGCCGTTGCTTCCCTTGGGATAGCACCGAGTGGAATCATCTGTTGCATGACCACTACCGACGCATGATTCGTCTACGCAAGACGCACCCGGCATTAAGGCGCGGTGATATCCATACCCTGTATGCCGGTGAACACAGCTTCGTCTTCGCCCGGACGCTGGAGAGCGATGTTGTCATTACGGCAGTTAACCGCCACCCAACCAAGGCGCGTACCATCACGCTGCCGATTTGGCAGACAGCCTCGTTAGCTAACCGATTTACCGACCCGGAAACTCGTGAAAAATTCGAGGTGGTCAAAGGCGAGATCCGGCTGACCATTCCCGCCAAGACAGCACGGGTGCTGCTGGCGACCTGATGGTCGATTCCTGTGACACAAAGCCAAGAGGCCGGGACTTTCGTCACCGGCCTCTTCTTTTTGGTCTGTAAACGGCAAAGCCATCACGATAGGTATTTCAGCGCACCATCCAGCAACATCTGCACGGAAATCATGACCAGCAACATGCCCATCAGCCGCTCCAGAGCGGTCAACACCCGCTCCCCGAGGATACGGTTGACCTGCTCGTGGAACATCAAGATCACCGAACTGGCACACCAGGCAATCAACAGGGCCAGAGTCCAATCCCCCATTTGATTGGGATACTGGTGAGCCAACAGCAGCAAGGCCGCCAGAATGGAAGGACCGGCAATCATCGGAATGGCCATCGGCACAATCAGGGGTTCTTCCCCTTCCGGCAATCCGGTGACACCACCTTCACTGGGGAAGATCATCCGGATGGCGATCAAGAAGAGCACTATCCCGCCCGAGATACTGACGGCCTCCTGTTTCAAATTCAGCAGATTCAGGATCTGCTGACCGGCAAACAGGAACACCAGGAGCACCACGAGCGAGATCAGCAACTCGCGGATCATGATCTTGCGACGCCGAGCCGCAGGCAGAGGGCGCAAAATCGAGAGGAATACGGGCAAATTGCCAACCGGATCCATGATTAGAAACAGCATGACAGAGGCAGAGATAATATCCATGAGGAACATCCGGAGCGGTGACAGAACAAAATTCTGGCGGAAATATAGCAGAGCAGCGATTAAATTGCGATATGTCGACAGATTACCCTCATTCCATCTGTCATTACGGCAAACAAGACCCCCTGGAGCGAACCGCTAACCAGGGGGCGTAACAGAGCCAGGCTCAGTGATTGCAGATGCGCTCGGCTTCTGTATTGAAACCATCGCCACCCTCAACAAACTTGCCGCGCTGGCGTAAAAATTCGATCAGCGCTTCGGCATCCATATCCTGCGCGCTGCAGGTATGAAAACGGGCATTCGCCCCAAACCGCTCATCGATTGCCAACTTCAGGCTCTCGCGGGTAAAAGATCCCCCCAGCTCCAGCATCATGTGCATCACATCATGGCCGTGAATTGAATTTGACATCATCACCTCTGTGCTATCATTAAGATATATTATTTAAGCACGTTTATTGTGGCTCATGCTTGCGGCCGATCAAGTCGGCAGCGGCTCTTCAGGCTCCGAATAAAAACTGATGGCATCAGAAATTCATGCTTGAGGAAGCTATCGAGTGATCAACGATGATGAATCGAGGAGGTACACATGGATATGGGACTGACGGATTACCTACCGGCAATCGAGATCCTGATGTGCCACTTGGGCAAGAGTTTTGCCGAAGCCTGCAACGAGCTTGGATTGACTCAGGCTCAACAGCACAGCTTGGCCAGATTGCAGGAAATGGCCCACACCAGCCACACTGATTAATCCCGGGATCCGGGAAAAATAAAAAGAAAAGGGGGCGACTTTCGTCGCCCCCAGAGGTCTTAGCTGTCCGAGTCCTTGAACAGTATTGCTCCCTGCAATCCCTGACTAAGCTCATCCTTTAGGCTTTCCACTTCCCAAATCCGTTGGGGTGTCCTTTAGCCATCCTGGCATAACGAGTCATCCTGGCTCGCTGTGCTATCTCCCTCCTGGGAGGTGTCCTTGCCCACATCCTGTGGGGTTCCTTCGCCTTACCCTGGCAGTTAACCTTCCTGGTCAACTTCAGTGCTCCCTGCCCTGTTAATACTAAGGATCCGCACAGGATCAGCAATGCCACCACGAAAACTTTTTCTTTCACCTTACACAACAGAAAAATACATATCCTTACAAATCAGTAGCTTAGTTACATGCAAATCGGCAAACCTACACAATATAAACGTTTTCCCTTACGCACTATATGGCAAATGTCTCACACGCAACCTGGCAATTTATGAAGGAAAAAAACCGGGTTCACACTCCCTGCAAGCACCGACAAAGCGCTGTCACCAATGAGCATCCGGTTTAGCGCCGCTGAGGAAGAGAGATGAGGGCAACGAGAGAAAAGAAAAAGGGCGACTGCTAGTCGCCCTCTTGAAGGTGGTTGGTCGTTCGGCTATTCCTGCGCCCTTGGCATTCCCTGGCACTCCCTGACCCAAGCCTCAACTCCGAGGCGGCTCCTTGACCATCCTGGTCGACTCGCTCATCCAGTGCCAGTCAAAACTCCTGATTGGTTGGTCTCGATCCTGAGACCGCCAGCTCGAATCCTGCATCGTCCATCCTGGAATGATGTGGCTGGTATGAGAGTCATACTAACGTCTGCGAACGCAGGAACAAGCATTCGGGGAGGAGGAAAAACCTTCTACTGACTGAACGACAAAAATGTTTGTCTTAATAAACAATGTGTTAAATAGTGACCACTACAAACATCTGCCAGCGAGCCGCTGGTGAGACTGACAGAAACTCGGGACATTCTCGCACAGCAGCTACAGCCGATAGCCCCGCCCCGACGAGATGGTCGCTAGCTACGCGGCTTATGGTAAAAATCGCCGCCTCGCGCAATCATGCGCAGCTGGTAGATGATGCGTTCGGCCAATTCGATACGCGCCGGGGGATCCAGATCCAGAGCCTCAGCCCCGGCGTTGAAGACTATCGTCACCATGGCATCTGCCTGCACAGAGGCATCATAGGGGGTGAAACCCGACTTTTTCTGCAGATCAGCGGCAAGTTCTGCGATGAAGTGCTGAATTTCACGCTGTACCGCCTGGCGAAATGCCGCCGAGGTTCCCGAGCGTTCACGCAGCAGCAGACGAAACACATTGGGATTGTTATCGATAAACTCCATGAATGTCAGCACTGAGGTTCGAATCACGCTACCTCCGGTACTGGCAATCCGCAAACGAGCCTGCCGCATCAGCTGGCGGAGGGTCAACCCTCCCTCATCGACCATGATCAAGCCCAGCTCATCCATGTCTCGGAAATGGCGATAGAAAGAGGTCGGCGCTATGCCCGCCTCGCGAGCCACCTCCCGCAAACTGAGATTGGAGAAGCTGCGCTCCGCAGTGAGCTGGCTGAAGGCTGCATCGATCACCGAACGACGAGTCCGCTCTTTTTGCTGTGCCCGAATTCCCACGACCGCTCCCGAACAAGGTGATGAGCGCTCATCATACCGTGTTGTCGCAAACGAGCAAAACCAGCTAACTGGCTGGTTCCGATCCGTCGCATCCGCCCGGCCAAGCCGGAATGGGCACACGGATTGCAACACTTGCCATAGAAGGTTCAGGGATTTTTCATCGGTCCGTCATGCCCCGAAGGCAGCATGGGCCAAACCGCGCGACCTGCGCAGGGAGGATAGCATCATGACTTATCATTCCGAGATCCGCCGCCATACCATCCCATTCGAGTTCAGCGGCGAACAGATTGAGTGGAGCTGGTTCGAGGCTGAGATGCCGAGCCCTGACGGCGAGAAGCTAGAAACGGAGCCTCGACACGACCAGTGGCCATCTACCGCCCCCCGGATTACCAGGCTGGGCCATGACCAGGCCCAGTCACCAGAGTCCTATTTTCTCTGTCACCCGGACCAGCGACTCGACGAAGCCTGGCAGGGTGAAATCTTGCCTCAACGGGGACGCAGCTGTCTGCGCTGCTGATTCAGCTCATAGGAGCGTCGGTAGGCGATGTAGCGGCTAGAGACATTCTTGACGTATTGCACCGTCTCCGCGCCCACTTTTGAGGCAGCAACCCGTTCGACATTGCCGAACCAGACGTTGCCATCCAAGCCTCGACGCGCGGCCTCTTTGCGATACTGGGCGATGCGATTCGGGCCAGCGTTATAGGCCGCCAGCGTGAACAACACCCGATTTCTATCATCCAGCTCGGCATCATCAAAATAGTTGTCCATCATGTAGCGCATGTACTTGGTACCGGCATGGACATTATTTTCCAGCGAACTGATATTGCGAACATTGATGTAGGGTTCACGAGCCGTGCTTGGTAGCACCTGCATCACCCCCAGCGCCCCCTGGCGGGAGCGAGCCCCCTGATTCAGGGTTGACTCCTGATAGGCCTGGGCCAGCAACATCATCCAGTCCAGCTGATAGCGTTCGGCATAGCGTTGAAACAGGGGAGCATAGCGCTGGTACCGATCTACCGACCAGCCCATCTGATCGGAGCTACCGCGCAGGAAGCGCGTGGCAAATCCCGGAGCCAGTTGCAGATAGCGACGATAGATTGGATTCCCCTTAGCCGTACCGTAGCGATAATCCCGCAGGAAATCATTCACTTCAGCGGCCAGTTGCGGGCTGTTTTTCCGGAACGCCCAAGCAGTCTCCCCTTGCGTGCGCAGCGGTACCTGCTCGTGAAAACGCAGCCGACTGAAAACCCGACCCCAAAGTTTGGCGTGATGACTATCGACCAGCGTGAAAGGGATCTCACCCTTGTCGACCATCTGCAGCAGGTCGCCGTCCTGCAACAACTCATCGGCCTGCTCGATATGCACAGGCTCCAGATGCAAGGAGGCCAGCATGTCGTTCAGTGTCTGCAGACTCTCGTAATAACTTGAGCTCTTGCGAACCCAGACATGTTTACCAGAGAGATCGGTCAGCTTCTGAATTGGAGCCGTACTGTCACTGCTGACCAGCCACTCCTGCAGGCCCGTCATATCCGGGATGGAAAAGTCGACCAGTTGCCGGCGTTCTGCCGTCGGGCTCAGATTGGCCAGCACCAGATCACCCTTGCCGGCATTCAGCATGGGCAATACCTGGTCGTGGCGCACCGGCAGGAAGATCAGATTCAGTTTGAGCTTTTGCCCAGGATAGTAGCGCTGATTCAGTCGACGCTCGAACTCGTGCATCAGACCGACATACAAGCCGTCCTGGCGCCCCTCATGGAGGTAAAAATTGGCGTTATCGTTGACCACGAGCACTCGTAACGAACGCTCGCTGAGTATCTCGTCCAGATCGCCTTTACGTGTGGCCACTTTGTCGGTCAATGGCATGGCTAGGGAGGAAAAACTGGCCACACATCCCAGCAGCACTAGACCTTGAATTAGGTTTCTCATCGCGTATTGTCGATTATCTGTTCATCGAAAACGCGGCATTAAACCCTAACCTAGCTGAACCGAAGCTGAATGAGCTGGTAGCTTTATGCACAGCGGGGGGCTAGAACCCCCCGTTTTTTGTGACTCAGATCGCGCGAGCACGCATCTCGAAGATGATTTTTTCAGCAGTACAACTGAAGACCAGAGTGCACATCATCAGCACGCCGTTGTCGACAGTTTTAGTCTCATGTGAGACAGCTACATCGCTGTAAATTTGCTGGGCCAGGGCACTGAATTGTTCCAGACGCGCCAGGGCTGCCGCCTCACTATCTGCCTCGATTGAGAATCTAACTGTGTCGTCCCCTTCGTTGATGATGGAGCCGATTTCGGCCACACAACCACACGCTTCACACGTCTCTTGAACCTGCTCTTGTACAGACATGACTTTCTCCTTCTCATCGGCCGTAGCCGGTATATGCAAACTATAGGGTCACAACGCAGTCTACGCCGCTCTGCTCAAAAACGGTATTGCTTATGCCTGTTCTTCGGCACTAAGCCATGGGAGCCGCCAGATAAAGCATAAATGCGTATTCACGAGCCACATCATGCAGATAATGATAGCGTCCGCTCTTGCCACCGTGACCAGCACTCATATCCATGGCCAACAACAGCCAGTGGTCATCGCTCTTGGTGGCGCGCAGCTTGGCGACCCACTTGGCGGGCTCCCAATATTGCACCTGGGAGTCGTGCAGGCCACTGATCACCAACAGGTGTGGATACGCCTGGGGCTGCACCTGATCGTAGGGGCTGTAGCGCCGGATATAGGCATAATCATCCGGCTCATTCGGATTACCCCACTCATCATACTCACCAGTCGTCAGGGGGATGGACTCATCCAGCATGCTGGTCAACACATCGACAAAGGGGACGGCCGCCACAACCCCGAGGTAGAGCTCCGGCGCCATGTTGATCACCCCGGCGACCAAGAGACCTCCGGCACTGCCACCCATCGCAAACACCCGCTGCGGATCACCATACGCCTGGTGCACCAGCTCGCGGGTCACATCAATGAAGTCATAAAAGCTGTTAAGCTTCTGCTGGCCGCGCCCCTGTTCGTACCAGCTGCGCCCCAGCTCCTCCCCTCCGCGAACATGGGCGATGGCATAGACGAAACCGCGATCCAGAAGGCTCAGACGCGTAGGTGAAAAGTCAGGCTCCTCGCTGAGGCCATAGGCGCCATAGCCATAGATCAGGAGCGGATTGCGCCCGGGCACAAACAGATCTCGCCGGTAGACCAAAGAGACAGGCACCTGGACGCCGTCGCGGGCCGTCACCCAGAGTCGCTCACTGCGATAGGCCTCTGGCGTGAAGTCACCCAGCACCGGCTGCTGCTTGAGCAGGCGTTGACTCCCCGATTGCAAATCCAGTCCATAGGTCGAAACCGGTGTGGTCAACGAGCTGTAGCCATAGCGAACCTCATCACTCGCTGGATCCGGGTTGAATCCTAACCAGGTGGTATAACAGGGATCGGCAAACTGCACGACCCGCACCTCGGCACCGCACAGATCCAATTGACGGATACAGGTCACTCCCTGTTGCCGCTCCTCCACCAACAAGGCCTCGCGAAACAGCTCGAACTCTTGCAACAGCACCGACTCGCGCGGCGGCAACAGACAGCACCAGCTCGCCTCATCACCATCAGCGACCGTGCGATAGAGACCAAAATTAGCCCCCGCGTGATTCGATCTCAGGTAGAAGTAGTCGGCAAAGTGGTCGAGATGGTACTCATGGCCTCGACGCCGAGGCAGAAAGCAGCGCGGTGCCGCCGCCGGATCACGCAATGGCACTGTCCAGGCCTCACTGCTGAGGGTGCTGTGCAGATTCAGGATCAAGAACTCCTCGGATCGGCTGGCCGACAGGCTCAGATAGTAGCTCTCATCCATCTCCTGATAGACCAGGCGATCCTCGCCGACCGGTTGCCCCAGACGATGACACCAGACCTGATAAGGCAGCAGAGTCTCCTCATCCAGGCGTACGTAGAAGAAGCTCTGACCATCGGCCGCCCAGACCAGATCGGCGGCACAGTTCTCGATCACCTCCTCCAGCCAATCACCACTGGATAGATCCCGGATCTGGATGCGGTATTGTCGCCGCGAGAGCCAATCTTCACAGACCGCCAGATGCCGATCGTCAGGACTCACCTCCAGGGAACCCAATTCGTAGAACTCCTGCTCCCGGGCTCGGGCATCGGCATCCAGCAGTAGTTCGGCCGGGGCATCGAGCGTCCCCTGATGACGCTGATAGAGCGGAAACTCCCCTTGGGGCTGAAAGCGGCTCACATACCAGTAACCTCGATAAAAATAGGGTAGCGAGCTGTCATCAGGCTGCTGCCGTGCTCGCATCTCCTGATACAGCTGACGCTGCAGGCTGGCTGTCGGAGCCAGTTGCGCCTTGGTATAAGCATTCTCGGCCTTCAGGTAACCAAGAACCTCCGGATCCTGCCGACTATCGTCGCGTAGCCAGTAGTAGGGGTCGACGCGGCTATCACCATGCAGAGTCAGCAGGGTGTCATGCCGGGGGGCTAGTGGCGGTACCATAGAAGCGGTTGAATTCATCACAGCAGGGCTCGAGCGAAGGGAGATAGCGCATGCTAGCAAATGGCAGCGCGCTTGCAGAGAGGCCTTTCATCCCTGACGCCATAGGCGGTATCAGTTACACTCAAAATGAGGTCAACGCCTCTCTCGACCGGGAAACTGCTGG
>JAYRLO010000348.1:0-2121 GCA_041905215.1 Aeromonadaceae bacterium | reverse complement strand
CAAGGATTCGATCGATTCCATGTCCAGGTGGTTGGTCGGTTCGTCCATGATCAGGATGTTGGTGCGTTGCAGCATCAACTTGCCGAACAACATACGACCCTTTTCCCCCCCAGAGAGGACCTTGACCGACTTCTTGATGTCGTCCTGGCTGAACAGCAGGCGGCCGAGGATGCTGCGCACGGCCTGCTCATCATCGCTTTCCTGTTTCCAGTCCGCCATCCAGTCGAAGACCGTCTTGTCGGTTTCAAAGTCAGCCGCATGATCCTGGGCATAGTAGCCAATCTTGGCGTTCTCGGACCATTTGATGGTGCCAGCATCGGGCGCTAGTTCACCGACCAGCGTCTTGATCAGCGTGGATTTACCGACACCGTTGGTACCGATGACCGCGACCTTTTCGCCAACTTCCATCATCATGCGGAAGTCTTTGAACAGCGGGCCGTTATCGTAGCCCTTCGAGAGGTTTTCGATCTCGAGGATGTTGCGGTAGAGCTTCTTCTCTTGCTCGAAGCGGATAAACGGGTTCTGACGGCTGGATGCCTTGACCTCGTCGAGCTGGATCTTGTCGATCTGCTTCAAGCGGGAGGTGGCCTGACGCGACTTGGAGGCGTTGGCACTGAAGCGGCTGACGAAGGACTGCAGATCGGCAATCTGTGCCTTCTTCTTGGCGTTGTCGGCCAGCAGGCGCTCGCGGGCCTGGGTGGCCGCGGTCATGTAGTCATCGTAGTTGCCTGGGTAGACGCGCAGCTCGCCGTAGTCCAGATCGGCCATGTGAGTGCAGACCATGTTCAGGAAGTGACGGTCGTGCGAGATGATGATCATGGTGCTGTTGCGGCTGTTGAGCATCTGCTCCAGCCAGCTGATGGTATGGATATCGAGGTTGTTGGTCGGTTCGTCGAGCAACAGGATATCCGGGTTGGAGAACAGTGCCTGGGCCAGCAGTACCCGCAGTTTCCAGCCGGGAGCGACTTCGCTCATCGGACCAAGATGTTGTTCAACTGGAATGCCGACACCCAACAACAGCTCACCGGCACGAGATTCGGCGGTGTAACCGTCATACTCGGCGACCTTGCCCTCAAGCTCGGCGGCGCGCATGTAATCGTCGTCGGTGGCTTCCATGTTGGCATAGATGGCATCACGCTCGGCGATGGCGGCCCACAGCTCGGTGTGTCCCATCATGACCACGTCGATCACGCGCATCTCTTCGTAGGCGAACTGATCCTGCTTCAATTTACCGATCCGTTCGTTCGGATCGAGTGCCACGTTGCCAGCGGAAGGCTCCAGATCGCCACCCAGGATCTTCATGAAGGTGGACTTACCGCAGCCGTTGGCGCCGATGAGACCATAACGGTTCCCTTCGCCAAATTTGACGGAAATGTTTTCGAACAGCGGCTTGCTGCCGAACTGCATCGTGATGTTATTGGTTGAAAGCAAGATTGAACTCCAGCCGATGAGGCGAGTGATGGCTCAGGGCTTCGCACACGCAACCCTTGGCCAAAGAATGAAAAACTGGCGATATAGTAGCGATCTTGCTCACAAAGTTCAAAGAGATGGGCACGGGATAGCATGAAATGGTTCGGTAATGCCGCGCTTTGTGCGGCATTACCTCGCCATGACCAAATTTTCAGCGGGTGAGCAGGGCGTCGCAGCGAGCCGGTAGCTCGGGAAGTTTGCGTACTCTCGGTGTGCTGCTGACCTCGGTCGGGCCGGAAAACCAGCTCATCAACTCGCTACCGCACCCTTCCCCGGGTGGTATCGGTTTTTGCGGCTTGCACGCGGTCGCGCCAGCCGGACAGCGCAGACGGACGTGCAGGTGAGCCCTGTGACCATACCAGGGGCGTATGCGTTGCAGCCAACGGCGATCACCACTGACCCTTTGGCACAGGGCCAGCTTGATGGCCGGGTGGACGAATATGCGTTCGACCCGGTTGTCGGTTGCCGCCAGGCGCAGCAGTGTCAGCTGTTGGCTGGTGAAGGCGCTGCTGACCTGGTCGTTGCGGCCGTTGACCATGTCATAGGGCTTGGGGGCCGCCAGCTGTTGTTTGCTCAAGAGTGGCTTGGCAAACCGGAACCAGATGTAGACATCCAGCCCGCGCTGGTGGCTGCTATGGCCCGAGGCGAAGG
>JAYRLO010000066.1:0-11944 GCA_041905215.1 Aeromonadaceae bacterium | reverse complement strand
CAATTGCGGATCCGCAACCACTTCCGAGGGTTGCGGCAGGCTGACGACCAACCCCACCAGCCGTACCGGCTTGCCCTCTCCCCGCCCCCAGGCTTCACGCAACAGATTGAGAAACAGAGCCGTATCCAGGCGGCTACTCGTCCGCTCCACCGTGGTCTGCTGGAAATCGGCAAACTTGACCTTGACCCCTTGCCGCACGATGCGTCCTTCCGGCGCATGACGCCGTAATCGCGGCCAGAGAGTCTGCTCCAGCTGAGCCAAGATGGGGAACGCCTCTTCGATGCGCTGCAAATCACTCGGTAGAGTCAGCTCGACGCCGACCGACTTGCGCACCCGGCTGACCTCGACGGGGCTCTCGTCGATGCCATGGGCCCGCGCCAGCACCATCTGTCCGAGCTTGCCAAATCGCAGCAACAGCTCACTGGCCGGATAGGCCTGAACATCCGCCCCGGTATGCAACCCCAAAGCGGCCAGACGCTCGGCACTTTTCTGACCGACCCCCGGGATCTTCTGCAACGGCAACGCAGCGACGAAGGCGGCAACCTGCTCGGGACAGATGACGAACAGGCCATCGGGTTTATTCAAATCAGAGGCGATTTTGGCTAAAAACTTGTTCGGAGCAACACCCGCCGAAGCGGTTAACCCCAACTCATGGCGAATATCGGCCCGGATCGCCTCGGCGATGCGGGTGGCGCTACCGTGGCAGAGGGGGGAATCGCTCACATCCAGATAGGCTTCATCCAACGACAGGGGTTCAACCCTGTCGGTATAGCGCTCAAAGATGGCTCGCAACTGGGCCGAGACCTGCTGGTAAACCCCCATGCGACCGGGAAGCAGGGTCAGGTTCGGGCACAGGCGACGGGCATGCGCCGTTGCCATCGCCGAACGCACACCGAAACGCCGCGCCACATAGTTACAGGTCGCGATCACCCCGCGTCGTTCGGCCGCACCGCCAATCGCCAGCGGAACATCACGCAGCGCCGGGTTGTCGCGCATCTCGACCGCCGCAAAGAAGCAATCCATGTCGATATGAATGATCTTTCGCATAAAGTTTTACTGTATGGATAGCCAGTATTTCTACTTTAAGCCATCTATCCCATCGAACCAAGGGTTCCTCGACAAATAAAAGGCTATGCCCCAGTTATGCGTTGATAGGTCCATCCGATGTTGGCCTGGAGTCCGGACGAACGCAGACTCGTCGTGAATACTTCCTTGTAGCCTCGATGGCGGCATCCCTGTCGCCAACGGTCTGCTTTTCGTCCAGACTCCATCCCTCTAACGAGCGGTTCCGACTCATCGCAGCGACTTGGGTAGCGCTAAGCTGACCCTCTGCGCCAGGGATGGCGCGGCGGAGCCCCCATGGATGGGTTCACGGCGAGTCAGCGTGCGCCACCTTGTCGATGGTGCAAAGATTCTCAACAAGTCTGGAACAGAGCCAAAAACAACCATACCAACAGGATCCACCGGCAGGATAAACCAGCCGGGTGGATGTTCCGCGGCCAGGCCAGATGCATAGTCAATAACAAGCCCCCATTCTTGCGGAGTCACCATGACCACTTGCGAAGCTACCTTGCTCAAGGAAACCAGCAGACAACTTCAATGCTGGCATCACCCGGTATCACCATTCGTCAGCCAGGAGGGCAACCAACCCCGGCTCTCGCTCTGGTTACAGGCCGAGCAGTGGCCGGAACAGGTACTGCTGCGTAGTGAGCCGGATAACGAAGAGCGGCTGCTGACGATGACAGTCACCGAGGAGAGAGGCAGATTTCGTCACTACCAGACAAGCTTGCCTCTGCATCAAGCCTCACCTCGGCAACGGTACTGCTTCAAGCTGGTCTGGCATGACCATCACCGCTGGTTTGGCCCGGAGGGGATCCGGGCCACCCCCATCGAGCGGTTGCGCCAATTTTGTATCGAACAGCCGCAGAGCCGTCCAGGCTGGGTGGCCGATCAGATCTTCTATCAAATCTTCCCCGATCGCTTCGCGCCGGGAGCGGGTTCCCATCTGGTTCAGGATGGCGAATATCAACACCAGGCGCGACAACGCCCGGTTCGTCGGCGCGACTGGAATCACCCGCTGGAGAAAGAGGCAGCCAGCGCCACCTTCTATGGCGGCGATCTGAATGCCATTACCGGTAAACTCGACTATCTGCAGAGCGTGGGGGTAACCGCCCTCTACCTGAACCCAATCTTCACGGCACCAACCGTCCACAAGTACGACACCACGGATTACTATCAGGTGGATCCCCACTTCGGCGGCAACCAGGCACTGGTGCGACTGCGTCAGGCCACACGCCAGCGCGGCATGCGACTGCTGCTCGACGGCGTCTTCAACCACAGCGGGGATACCTGCCACTGGTTTGATCGCTACCGTAACGGCGACGGCTCTGGCGCCGACTGTTCGCCGGACTCCCCCTATCGCAACTGGTACAGCTTCACGCACGACGGCGCCCTCGGCTGGCTCGGCCATGCCGATCTGCCCAAATTGAATTACGCCGAGCCCGGTGTGGTCCAGCAGATCTATCGGGGGCCCGATAGCGTGGTGCGTCACTGGCTGCGCGAGCCCTACGCCATCGACGGCTGGCGTCTGGATGTGGTGCATATGATTGGCGAAAATGGCTCCGCCAAGAACAACCAGCAGCATGTCGCCGGCATCTATCAGGCGGCTCGCGAAGAGAATGTGCAAGCCTATCTGCTGGGTGAACACTTCGGCGATGCCCGTGAGTGGCTGCAAAATGGGGTCGAAGATGGTGCCATGAACTACATGGGCTTCAATGTCCCGGTGCGCGCCTTCCTGGCCGGCCTGGATGTGGCCTATCATCCCACCCAACTGGATGCAGCCGACTGTGCCCACTGGATGGAACACTATCGGGCGGGTTTGAGCCACGGCACCCAGCTGTGCCAGTTCAACCAGCTCGATAGCCACGATACCAGTCGATTCTTGACGCTGCTGGGCGGAAATCGGCCATTGATGAAGGTGGCTCTCGGCTGGCTGTTCAGTTGGATTGGTGTGCCTTGTCTCTTCTACGGCGATGAAATCGGTCTGGCCGGTGGCAACGATCCCTTCTGCCGGGGAACCTTCCCGTGGGATCCTGAGCTGTGGGACCAGGAGTTGCTGGAACATACCCGGCAACTGGCCCAGTTGCGGCAGAAGTTACCGGCACTGCGCCGCGGCGCCCTGCATGTGCTATATGCCGAGGGCGAAACAGTCGTCTTCGTCAGAATACTCGACAATGAAAGAGTCTTGGTCGCCATTCAACGACGCGGGGCTGTCCGTCTGCAGTTACCCGCCACCCCACTTCTGAGCGGTACGAGTTGGCAGCGACTGCTAGGCCAGGGTGAACTGCAGCCGAACGAACAAGGGATCCATCTAAACCTGCCGGAGAGCAGCATCGGAATTTTTCAAGACGTTACACGGTAAGCCAGCAACAAGGATCAATTGCGCTCATGGCTCGATTGCATGCAGGCACGTAGCAGATCACGCCAGGTGACGATACCGACCACCTGGCCATTCTCCAGCACCGGCAGGCAGGAGATGCCGTGGGTCAGCAGCAGTTCACTGGCCTCGGTGATACCACCTTGCGGGCTGATGGTGATCGGCTCGCGAGTCATGACCTGATGGACTCGACGTTGCAAGGTGTCGCGATCCCGCTGGTTCTCCGAACCCGAGCCCAGAAACGGGCTCAACGCCTTGTAGAGATCCTTGTCGGAGAGAATGCCGACCAGCCGCTCCTCCTCGATGACCAGCAGGTGGTGAAAGGGTGCCGCGGTAAAAAATTCACGCACGGTTTCCAGCGTGTCATCCATCCCTATGGTGGCCACCCGCTGCTTCATGATGTCAACAATACGCATACCCTTCATCTCCCGGATCCGCTGAGCAATTCATCAAACGCCGACTCTGTGTAGAGTGTAGAACCAGATCCAGTTGTACCACTGTGCGGAACAGCACACCCGGTCGATTTCAAAACAGAGTCGCGACAACGCCGATTGCACCACACCGCCGCAAACGGCATCATCGTTGATGCCTGCCACATCATCAGTCGAGGAATCGCCCATGCGACCGCAGTTCATTCACCTTTGTCTGCTGCTGGCTCTGTTGGGGGCGGGGCTGAATCTGTCTGGCTGCCAGCAGCCACCCTATCACCTCGACAGCCGTTACCACGCCGCCAATCAGGAGTCCCGCATCCAGTATCTGGTCGTCCACTACACCCAGATCGATGATGCGCAATCCCTGTATGAGCTGACTCGCCCCGGAAGTGGTGTCAGCAGTCACTATCTCATCAGCCGGGCCGAGCAACAGGGTAAGGTGACTCTCTACCCGCTGATCCCAGATTCAGAACGGGCCTGGCACGCCGGACGTAGCCATTGGCAGGGTGCCCAGGCGCTCAATTCCGCCTCGATCGGCATCGAAATCGTCAACCGGGGTTATGAGGAGGCCGATGCCGGGTTACCGCTGGATCAGCGCCGCTGGCAACCCTATACCGAGGCGCAATTCCGCGCCGTCGCCTCCTTGCTGCAATCTCTGAGCAACCGCTACCGGATTGATCCAACTCGCATTGTCGGCCACAGCGACATCTCGGTGGCCCGCAAGGTCGATCCGGGGCCGCGCTTCCCCTGGCAACGGCTGCACGATGAGTATGGTGTTGGTGCCTGGCCGGATGAAGAGCGGGTTCAGGCCCTGCTGGCGACCGATGATGCTCTGCCATCGGTGCGGGAGGTGCAACAGATGTTGATTCGTTATGGTTATGGCCTGACAGCCAGCGGTGAACTGGACGGCGAAACCCGCAATGCGGTAGCCGCATTTCAGCTCCATTTTCGCCCCGGGCGCTGTGACGGCGAGATCGATCGGGAAACCGTCGCCCGACTGCAAGCCCTGCTGGAAAAATACCGTCACGGATAAAATCTTGAAGCAACACCAACAACGGCAGCTAACTTGGCTAAAACACTGGGGAGTTGGGCCAGATGACGTATTCTTAGACTATTCATCCAGCAGCCAGAGTTGACCATGTCTCGTTCCTCTCAACTAGACCCATTCAGGCCAAGCCTGGCGCATTGGATCACGCTGGGCACTCTCGGCAGCGCCATGACGATGCTGGTATTGCTGCTGATATTAATCAACAACTTTTCCGCCAGCTACGCCCGAAAACAAGCCGTCAGCGAAGTCCACCTGATGGCGGATAACGTCGTCGACACCTTGAGGTGGCGGCTGGAAGAGCGCATTCGCGATCTGAGCCTGTTGGCTAGTTGGCCCAACTTTCGCCAACAGAGTACGGCTGAACAAGGTGTCACTCTGGCCGCCATGGTCGAAAAAACCCCCAGCTTCCATTGGCTATCACTGACCGATCGCAATGGAAAGATACGGGTAGCCTCCGCCCCGGCCCTCGAAGGTCGGCAACTCCCCAAACATGATGGTCAATTGCCCTCCGAGCACCAGATCACGATCAGCTTGCCTCACCACCAGTCGCCATGGCTGCAGGGCTCGCCTATGGAAGAGAATCGCTCACCGTTGCAATATGAGGTGGCGATACCGCTGCAACAGTCGGGACTACCCGACGGTTGGCTGGTAGCCAGCCTCTCCTGGCACAACACCGAAACACAGGTGCAGACGCTGCTGAACCACAAGAGTGCCCTGGATAAGGCCGATCTGCTGATCCTTGATCACAATGGCAGGGTGCTGCTGAGCTCACGTAAGTTTCAGTGGCAACAGATTCCGGCCTCATTGCTCGAGTCAGATAGCCACGAGCCATCCAACGCCAAGCGCTGGCCAGATGGCCAGCTCTACATTACGGCTGTTCGCCACACAGCCACGCTCAATGGTGTGCAACAACCCTTGTGGCAAGTCGTGGTTCGCCAACCTCTGGCCACTGCACTGCAGGATTTTTCCCGGCTACAGGATCAACTGGCTCTCTCGGCACTCATAGCCTTTTGTGCCCTGTCGATTGCAGCGGTATGGCTGGCACGCAAGATAGCCTCACCACTACGTGCGATACGTCGCGCACTGGAGACACCGGGCTGCCCGTTGCCCCACACGCGAAGTTATACCGAAGCGGAACTGCTCGCCAAGGTCATCACCGAGATGCGTCAACTCGAGCAGCAAGATATCCAGGCTCTAGCGCATCTCAATCAGACCCTCGAGAGTCAGGTCACGGAGCGCACTGAAGAGCTAAACAACATACTGCAACATGCCACCTATGCCTTCATCAGCATCAATCCTCAGGGCGAGATCATCTACTGGAACCGAATGGCCGAAGAGATGCTCGGTTGGTCAGCGGCCTCCCGACTCGAAAACCAGCTGCCAGAATCACTCTTTGCTCCCCAAGAACAAGCCTGGTTACACGAGTTACTGACGACTCTGAATGCCGGGGCAGACAGCCAGCCCATCGCGCAGCACAAGGAATTAGAGATCACTACCAGCCAGGGGCTATCCATTCCCGTGGAGCTAACCCTCTGGAGCAGCCGCGCCGCTGACCAGTTCCGTATCAATCTGATCCTGAGTGACATCCGCGAACGCAAAGCCGCACAGCAGGCTCTGGTTGAGAGCCAACACCGATTGCAGACCATCACAGATAACCTTCCGGTGCTGATTGCATCCATTGATACCAACTACTGCTTCCGGTTTGCCAATGCCGCCCTGAGTCGCTGGTATCACATCGACCTCGCTGACGTGATAGGCAAGCACATGCAAGAAGTCATGGTGCCCGAAGTCTATGCCCTGATGGCGCCATACGCTCAGGCGGCGCTGCAAGGCGAAACGCAGCGCGTCGAACGTCAACAGTGGCTGCAGAACCAACAACGCTACATGCACAGTACCCTGGTGCCGGAATATGACGAGCACGGTAACGTCGAAGGATTCATCATCCTCACTCAGGACATCACAACCCGCAAACAACTGGAGCTGGAACTGCAGCAACAAGCTCACCAAGATACCCTGACCGGTCTGCCGAATCGGCGCTCCATGGAAGAACAGCTGCCTGCAGCACTGGCCCGAGCCGATCGCATAGGGAAACCGCTGGCGTTACTGTTTATGGATCTGGATGGCTTCAAGGCCGTCAACGACACCTGGGGACACGATGCCGGTGATGAGGTTTTGCGCCAGTTTGCACAGCGGATCCGCCAGCAGATCCGCGAAACCGATCTGCTGTTTCGCCTCGCCGGCGACGAGTTCACCCTGCTGCTGGAAAACCTGCATCAGGACGAGGTGGATGCAACCCGGATTGCCGAGAAGATACTCAGTGCCATGCAGAGCCCTTTCCAGCTGGCAACGAGCGAGGTGACCCTCTCCTCCAGTATCGGCATAGCCCTGTACCCCCCGGGAGCCCTGCGAGATGCCGATAGCTTGCTCTCGGCGGCCGATGACGCCATGTATCAAGCCAAGCATGCCGGTAAGAATTGTTTCGTACTCGCCGCCAGCCCGCCGCCCTCACCCATGGCTTGAGCAAATAAATACTCATTGGAAACCCATAGTTACTTGATGAGGCAATTGTTCAAGGTTTACACTGCGGCGGCGTTATTTTCACCATAAGAGCACGGAACGGGAATTCAGCCGCCAATCGAGGTGAACTCCCCCCATAAGAAGGATTTTTATATGCAACGCACCCTGTTGGCTTGCGCCATCACCACACTGTCATGCACCTCTGCGTTCGCCGCCACACCCCGTATCGTGGGCGGCGACGATGTCACCACGGCCCCCGGCTGGATGGTCTCCATTCAGCGCGTCTTGGATCGCACGCCCTCTTCCATCAACGAACACTTCTGCGGTGGCACCCTGATTGCGCCGGAGTGGGTGTTGACCGCCGCCCACTGCGTCGAAGGAACCGAGCTGGCTCGCCTCAACCTAGTCATCGGCCAGGCTAAAATCAATGACTCCACCGAAGGGGTCAAGGTCGATCAGGTGATCCTGCATCCGGACTGGAAACCCAGCTGGGAGCTGGCCTCCAGCAGCGGCGGTCGGGCCATCAGTGACTTTGCCGGCGATCTGGCACTGCTGCACCTCAAGCAGAGTCAGAGTGCGACGCCCGTTGCCCTCGCCACCCAAACGCAGCAGGATGCTCTGGGTTCCTATCAGGATGTCTCGGCCATCGGCTGGGGAGCCACCGATCGTGACGGAACTTACTACCCGGATCAGCTGCAGGGGATCTCGCTGCCCTATCGTGGCAACTATGAGCCAACCGTCACATCCCACATCTTCGCCGGTGGTGACTATGACGAGAATATCTGCTTCGGCGACAGCGGTGGCCCTCTCTATCTGAATAACCTGCAATATGGCATCGATAGCTTCGTCACTAGTTTCAGCAGCGCCATGACCTGCGGTGATCAGGACGGCGTCTCCGGCTTCACCTCGGTGGCCAACTACCGCGCCTGGATCCTGCAGCAACAGAGCGGATTGAGTTTTACCACGGCGCAAAGCCTGCCGGTGGTCACGGGTACAACGGCCCAGGCCAACTTTGTCATTCGCAACAATAGTGCGCAGGAGTGGACCATCAGCGGTTTGGCATCCGATGGCGGCACTCTGACCGAGGATTGCCAGAGCGCGGCTCTGCAACCGGGTAGCAGCTGCACCGTCAACGTCGCCTATACCGCCGGCAAAATTGGTAGCAGCCAGAAGATCACCGTGACCTTCAACGCGACCTCGGCGGAGGACTCGGTCCCGGGTGACATGCTGCTGCTGGCCTCATCCGTCGCCAAGCCCGGCAGTGATATCGCCAGTGATTCCGGTGGTGGCGCCTTCGGCCAACTCGGTATCCTGCTGCTGGCACTGCTGACCGGCGGACGCCAACTCTACCGACGCGCCCGCCGCTAATTTTAGCGCGCGTCAACCAACAGGGGCGGTCAAGCCATGCTTGCCGCCCCTGTTTTTTTCACCGTGTCGCCATCAGGCCGTGGTGTCTACCAGACTACCCACTCGCTCCTGACCGCCATCCGGCACCTTACTGGCAAACGCCGAGAGGAAGTCACTCAAGGAAACACTGCTGCCGGAGGCCCCCAGGCTATCGAGCAGACTGGAGAACTTGCTCTGCAGGGCCGCCACATCCGAATCGGTCGAGACGGAGGTAGTCGAGTCGCTCTCCTCGTCAGCACTGGACGATGAAGTCAGCTGGCTGATCAGGCTATTCAGATCCGTCTTCATCGGATTGCTGTCGCTGCTGTAGCCATCAGAATCGCTCTCGCTCTGACTGGAGCTACTGGCTCCCTGGGCATGCAGGGTATCCATCAGACTCTGCATAAATGCCGCCAGAGCCTCACTGCTCGAGCTAGTAGTCGAGCTGCTGTCCGTGCTGGTCGTGGTACTACTGCTGGTTTCACTGGTTTCATCATCGCTACTGGAGTCATCCACCGAGATGCCCAACTCCGCCAGCACGTCCGAAATATCGGAGGCCATCTTGCTATCGCCATCGGCAGGTGGCGGCGGCGGTGGTGGCATGGAGCCTTGAGTCTGCTGGGTAGTATCCGTCTGATTGTTGCTTTGCAGTAGCTGCGCCAGCGAGCTGTAGCTGCTGGTCGCATTCACATTGATTGACATGGTGATCTCCTTGCTGATGGCAAGAGCGATTCGCTCTCGGTCTTACCTAACCCAAATGCCGCCAAAATTGACGCGCACCATACACCAGCAAATTGTCAGCCAAAAAAGCTCTTATTAATCAATTCGATACGAAAATATCCGTTAAGATTTGTCAGTTCATGTTAAGACACGGAGCAGCCAGAGACCTCACACGAAAAAATAGAATCTCACCGCCGAAAAATAGTCACAGGGGGAACCATGAGCGGCAATTATTGCCGTCGGCATGGCCATCGGGAGTTTGGGGGAGCCTGCGGCCAGCCAGTCTGGGATCCGGGTCGCTCATCTCGCGATTAGAGATTCTCAATCGATACCCGACGGTCTAGAGTAAGGCACCCCACTCGCTCCAGGACGACTCAAGAAATGAGCCACGGTACCGCCCAGTGAACACCCGATTGATTGCAACTATCCGTTATATCGCCCACAGCAAGCTGGCCTTTGTCACCACGCTGATCGGCCTGCTGCTGCTCTTTACCTATCAGCTCTCCATCAATAATGCGGTGACGTTCGCCCCCGACGCCGAGCCTGGATATGGTTTTTATGTGGCCGTGACGCCCGGCCCCGATCAGCAGCCCTTTGATTTGGTGATGTATGGCGAGCTAAAGAACAAGGCGTACCGCTTTGAGTTACCGAGCCAGAGCGCCAGCTTTAAGCGCGGCGAGCTGGAAAAGTTAAGTTACCGCATAATTGGTTCAACCCCATCCGGTCAGGAGCCCGGCCAAGGGCCCAGCCAGGAGATAGAAACCATCTATAGCGATGATGACTACACCTTCTGGAGCCGCTATCGGGTGACGCCATCAGGCATTCAACCGCTCTGGCAACGCAATGTCGGCCCTGGCCAGATGTTTGCCGCCATTCCCCTGGCCACCATCACCTGCTGGCTACTGTTTTTTCTGCTGCGGCGCTGGCTGCCACGGCAGCGAAATATCCCATGACGGATGCGGCGACGGCATCACACCTGAGCGTTGCTGGTTAAATTGGAATTCTGGTTTGTCCGGTTCCGCCTCATCGGCTGGGGTGTTTTGCCAACCGGCCGTTGGCGGGGGCGGGTAAAGGGGCGGTGCCCAACGTCTACCGTGTGTTGGATGGTCTGATGCTGACGGCATCACGCTGAACGTTGCTGATTGAAATCGGAATTCTGATTTGTCCGGTTCCGCCCCGTCGGCTGGAGCGATTTGCCAACCTGCCGCTTGGCGGGGGCGGGTAAAGGGGCGATGCCCCGCCCCTTTACAATCCCGGGGCTTGGCGGGATGCCGACTGTCGGGAAAGCTCCGAGCTCCGGGATTCTCTTCACCGGCCGGTCGCTACACGCCATCCCTGGCGTGAGGCTCCCTTTTGCGGTCATCCTGACCGCGCACCGGCTGCGTTCACCCCTCCCCTCGGCCCGACAGACGGCTTCGGGTTTTGTGTGATGGTTTCATGGTTAAAAGTAAAGATCTGATCGGTGCCGACGCTCGGTGGCTGCCGAAAACTGTGAGCAGCGAACAAAATGTGACGTCGCCCATCTGAATCCATTTTCCCCACTGCGCAATGTGCGGTAGTTTAAAGACTCAAATAATTCAAGGTTATTGCCGAGATTAACAGCCCCCGCGATGTTCCAGGCACTGTGGCAGCCGTAAGCCAGGGGCGGTAGCCTCGGCGATCGTCAATCCAATCGCTGGAGAAGGACCCTGACGAGCCTCAATTGAACCATTTTATTGGAGAGGGGAGCCCCCTCGATCATTCAGGTTGGTCCTCTGGAAATAATCCAAGGAATTGATGAGAGGGAATTTCTTAACAAACTCCCTCAACAAAACATGAAAATATTATTTTTTGCGAATAATGGAATAATTCTTCATTACATAATTGTTATAATTTTTTGAATCATTGAGGTGAAATGCAAAAATTTTATCATCGTCTTTCTACCATGTATGTTGATAGTAAAGCGTATATCAACGCACTGGATAACGAGAGATTAAGTTATCTCCTTTCATATATATTTATTGCTTTAGCTATACCATCAAAAAGCATTTTAGACGCTTTTGATTTGCGTGAATATGCATTAGCGCCGACAGGGGTTATGCTTGCTATTGGTTTTATGTGCTACTTGTCAAAAATTTATGAAAGAATGAATAGCAAAAATCTAGGAAAATGGTTAATTGCGCTAGTCGTTGTTTTGGTAACGAAATTTAATTTCGCCATAGCGGATCAGTCAATAAATATAATATTTAAAGTCCCTAGCGCAGCCTTTACATATACAAAAACATTCATATCCATCTTAACACTACCCTTTTCATTGTCACTGATTTTAATGTTTACATTCCCTATACTAATGCTTGTATCAATGATAGATACATCTTTGAATATCGGCGCTAACACGTTAAAAAACATCCTTACCTTTAACATTCG
>JAYRLO010000065.1:0-12049 GCA_041905215.1 Aeromonadaceae bacterium | reverse complement strand
CCCTTACAGACGACGTCTATGACAACTAAAACTCTCACCTGCAGTGCACTCTTTCCCCTGCTCATCCTCTCCAGTGCCGCCATGGCCGAGGTCACACCGGAACAACTGAAGAACGAGCTGACAGGCAGTGAAAGCCGGATACAGCAGACCGTAATCCAGGGCAATCAAAAATTGCTGGATCACGGTTACCAAATGGACACAGAGCTCAAACTGTTGCAAGCCCAACAAGAGAAAGCCCGCCAAGCCATTCAAGAAGTCAAGGGACTGCAGCAACAACTCTCCCGCCAGATGCAACAGGTAGCACGTAACAACATGGCCACAGATGACAGCAAGGCTTGCCCGATCGTCGAACCGGGCCTCACCACCCAGGACGGAAAACTGATCCTCGGTGAATCGGAATGGGTCTACGTCGAAGAGGCCAATGGTGCCTTCCAAAGCCGGGTCGATACCGGGGCGGCCACCTCTTCCATCAGCGCTACCGATATCACGGTGTTCGAGCGTGAGGGTAAGCGTTGGGTCAAGTTCAAGATGCCGCTGGATAATGACAAGAGCCTGGATATCGAAGCTCCGTTCGTCCGTTACGTGAAAATCAAGCAAGCATCGGCTGATGGTTCTGACCGTCGTCCCGTGGTTCGTCTGACCATGCAACTGGGCTCGCTGACCGAAAAGGCGGAGTTCAGCCTCAAGGATCGCTCCGACATGGACTTCTCCTTGCTGCTGGGCCGTGAGTTCATCAAGGACGTAGCCGTGGTCGATGTCGCTCGTGAATTTGTGCAACCCAAGCCGGATGTGGCTCTGCTGATCTCCTCCAAGAAGGCAGCTGCTGCCGCAGCCGCAGCCGCTGCGGAGAAGAAAAAAGCCGCCAGCAAGAAAGCGGCCCCCAAGAAGAGCAGCACCAAGAAAACCAGCACAGAGCCAAAGAAAAAGGTGGTTAAAACCGCCACAGAGGTGAACACGTCAGAACCGGCAGCGACCTCAGCCGCCGCCAAGACGGATGACACCAATGAAGCCACCCCGAGCAAGGACAAGCAGTAAATCATGGTCTCTCGCCGCCCCTTTTATATCGTCGTTGCGCTGTTGTTTATCATCGGCATCAGCCTGATGATCTACCGTCATGTCGCCTTTGACGTGCCTTGGTTACCGGGTGAATACCGCCAAATCTGGTCGGTTGAAGCCAAGGTTGAATTTGATGCAGCCGATCAGCCAGTGATCGCCTCCCTGGCACTGCCAGGAAGCCAACCAGGCTTTACTCTGGTTGATGAGTCTGCGGCGAGCCCCGGTTATGGCCTCTCGTTCGTCGACCGTAATGGCATTACTCGTGCCGAATGGTCGATCCGTACCGCTCGTGGTCATCAGGAGCTCTATTATCGCGCCGATATGATGAGTGATCCCTACTCCAAGGCGATCCCTAGTGAAGTGCCGACTATCGACAAGCAGATCGAGAAAGAGCCGATTGCCACGGCGATGACCCAGATCCTGGATCGCGCCAAAGAGCGTTCTGCCGATGCCTTCACCCTGACCCGCGAGATCATGAAGGAGTTCGACAACCAGGAGCAAAACGCCCAGTTGCTACGCAACCACAAGGGTCGCGCCCACCTGATCGTCGACATGCTGAATCAGGCCGATATTCCGGCTCGCGTGGTTCGCGCCTTGAAACTCGAAGATGGTCGCCGTCGCCAGCAGTTGATCGACTATGTTCAGGTATTTGAAGACGACAAGTACGATCTGTTCGATCCGCAGAGTGGTCTGCAGGGGCGTCCGGAGCAGCTGATGCTGTGGGAGTACAACTCGCAGCCACTGCTGGATGTCACCGGCGGTAACAACTCCCGGGTTACCTACTCTGTGGTGCAAAAACAGGTCGCGGTCGCCAAGGCGTTGAGTGCCAAGTTCGAGCACACCAACATGCTCAACTTCTCCATCGACACCCTGCCGGTTGAAGAGCAGGCGCTGTTCAAGGGCATACTGCTGCTGCCTATCGGCGTGTTGGTCGTGGTGTTCCTGCGCGTTCTGGTTGGTCTGAAGACTTCAGGTACCTTCATGCCAGTGTTGATCGCTGTCGCCTTCATCCAGACCAATCTGGTAGTCGGTCTACTCGGCTTCCTGTCGATTGTCGGTGTCGGGCTGGTGATCCGTTCCTATCTATCGAGACTCAACCTCTTGCTGGTCGCGCGGATATCCACGGTCATCATCACGGTTATTGCCATCATCGCCCTGTTGTCGGTACTCACCTACAAGCTCGGGTTGACCGAAGGCATGCGCATTACCTTCTTCCCGATGATCATTCTCTCCTGGACCATTGAACGTATGTCCATTCTCTGGGAGGAAGAGGGTCCGAAGGAGGTCGTCAAGCAGGGTGGTGGCTCGTTGTTGGTCGCGGTAATCGCCTATCTGGCCATGGACAACAGCCTGATCCAGCATCTGACCTTCAACTATCTCGGTCTGCAGTTGGTCATCATGGCCACAGTGCTGCTGATGGGTAACTACACAGGCTATCGCCTCTCTGAACTGAAGCGATTCAAACCTCTGGCCGATGAGTTGAAGAAGTAATATGTGGTTCTGGGAACGCTATACCTCACCGTTCAAGCTGGGCAGCCTCGGCATCATGGGGATGAACCAGCGCAATGTGAACTATATCGGTCGCTACAATCCGCGTAAGTTGTATCCACTAGTGGATAACAAACTCAAGACCAAGCATATCGCGGTGGGAGCCGGTGTGACGGTGCCGAAGTTGATCGGCACCATTCAGCACCAGCACGAAGTCACCAAGATTGCCAATATGGTCAAGGATTGGCCTGGCTTCTGTATCAAACCGGCTCGCGGCTCAGGTGGCAAGGGCATCCTGGTCATCATGCGCCAGGAGAACGGCCTGTACTACAAGCCGAATGGCAAGGGTGAAACCGTCGCGGATCTGGAGCGTCACATCTCCAATATTCTGGCCGGCTTGTTCTCACTCGGTGGTAAACCCGACTTCGTCATGGTCGAAGATCTGATCCATTTCGACGATGTGTTCGACGGTTACTCGTTTGAAGGGGTTCCTGACACCCGCGTCATCATCTTCAAGGGCTTCCCCGTGATGTCGATGATGCGTCTGTCTACCGCCTCCTCCGATGGCAAGGCCAACCTGCACCAGGGTGCGGTTGGTGTCGGCATCTGCCTGCGCAGCGGGCGTGCGGTGCGTGGTGTGCAGTATAACCAGCCACTGCGCTACCACCCGGACACCAACAAGGATCTCTTCGATCTGCAGGTTCCCCACTGGCTCAAGCTATTGAACCTGGCGGCCTCCTGCTACGAAATGTCCGGTCTTGGTTACATCGGCACCGACATGGTTCTCGACAAGCAACGTGGCCCCATGTTGCTGGAGCTGAATGCTCGCCCTGGCCTCTCGATCCAGATCGCCAATGCAGCAGGCTTGTTGCCACGGCTGCGGATGGTCGAAAAGCTGGGCAACGTCAAGATGAGTGTCGAGGAGCGCGTCGCCTTTGCGATGGAAAACTTCGGCATCTTCGATACCGAGCCCCTGCCCTAAGCGAGCCGAGCACCAGTTCTCAGCCTGAACAACTCATAAAAAAAGTCCGCCTCGGCGGACTTTTTTCTACCCGGAGAAAACCCAGCTGCCGACTCGGCGCTGGGTGTCCCCTTAGCGCGTTTCCAATCGCTTGAAAAGACCCGGCTGTACCTGCTGATAATGAGCAAACACATAGCGGTAGAACGCCTGCTGGGAAGGTTGGAAACTGGCCGGATCGGTGGCGAACTGTTCCAATCGTTTCTTGCGGATCACGATGAAGGTCGGCTGCACCCGCTTGATATCCTCCAGCACCCGCGCCTTCACATCAAACGGCGGATGGACATTGTCAAAGAACAGGTAGGCCGAAGCCGCCTTGCGATCGGTCCAGACATAGAATTGTGGCATGGTGCCATCGACCCAGATCCGCTCATCGGGAGCCGTTTCGGCACGGATTTGGGCGATCTGCTGGCGACCGGATTCGCCAAATGGTCGCCCGGTATGGGTACCAATCGCCACTGAGTAGATCAACAGCCCCAGGGGTGCCAGCCAAATGGCAACCGAGGCCAGAGCCGTCAACCAACGGCGCCCCTTGGCTCGACGCGACATGCCACCCACAATCAGCGCAACCAGCAGGCCGACGCCCAGGCTGACCGCCAGCACTCGAACAACCTGCGCCATGGGCCACTCGAAGCGGGTCCAGGCAAACAGCGTATGGGGAACCAGCAGGTAAACACCCCAGCAGGCCAGCACCATGCAGCCCAGGCTCACCAGGCGGCTGGATTGCCCCCACTGGCGGCGCACCGCCTCGATGATGAGTGCCAACGGCAGCGGAATAAATGCCAGATAGAGCTGATCATAGTGATCGAAGATGTGGCCTGAGACCGAGTTGGCGATCACCCCGAATAGGGCGCCGAACAGCATCACCGCCACTAAAGAGCGGCCAACGGCAGGCTCTTGTGACGGCTCATCATGGTGCCAGCGATGCAGCACATACAGAGCCATCGGCAGCAGCAGAATGAGACCGGTGCGCAGCAGCCCCACGCTCCCGACCAGGGGTGAGAAGCCGGAGCCGTAGCTCTGGCCCATGAAGATGGCAAATGAGTAGAACCAGAAGCTCTCGAGCACCCCTTGCTGCCAGAAATAGCCCAGCAGAGGGCCAGCCACCACGGCCAGCCCCAGCAATGCCGAGACGAACAGCTTGGCACCGTCCAGCCAGCGCCCCTGCCAGCACCAGCCGAGGAACAAGGTGGCATACCAGGCCCCCCAGAAGGCGCCGTTATTCAGGCGCATCATGGCAATCAGGCCGAAGGTCAGCGCGGGCAACCAGGCCTGGGACCAGCTAAATCGGCCAGCCACCAACATCCGCACAAATGGCAACTGAGCAATCAGGGCCAGACAGAGGGTGTAGTCCTCGGTCATGTTGCCGTAGTAGTAACGGTAGCCACACAGGCTGACCACGCCGAGCAAGGCAGCCAGACGAGCCAGCGGCGCTATCCCGAGCAGAGCCAGGGCGCGATAGCTGTTGTTGAGGCCCCATGCCAGCAGCGCCGTTTCAAACAGGGCAATCCCCGGAAAACCACCCAGCTTGTAGCCGATGGCATCGAGCAGAAAGATGACGGGCCCCTTGATGTCCAGCATGTCCCGATACAAGACATCGCCATCGGCCCACATCTTGCCCATGGCCGCGAAGAGGGAGGCATCAAAGCCAGGCGCCATGCCATACAAGAGCGGATTCTGGATGCCCAGTAGCAATGCCATGCCACACAACAGCAGGCTGATCGGACGCCATAGCCCGTCATCTTCGACACGTCGCTGGCGCAGCTCCCACATCTGCAGCCAATGGCCGTTGCTCAGGGTTTGCCATCTAGTTTTCATTCAACATCCTCGTCGAGCTCATCAGCCTATCGTCGCGCCAACAGTCGATCGCTAAGCCATCCAAAATAAAGGCCCCGATGGGGCCTTCGCTGTCCAAAATCACGCCGGTAATACGCCTATTCGGCTCCCGCCTGGCTACCATTCTGCCGAGTCAGCCACAGTGTTTCAATCCGGTGCGACCGCACGGCCACCACTGTGATGCGCCAACCATCGAGCTCCAGCACTTCATCGATCTCCGGCAACCGTTGCAACCAATCCATCAACCACCCAGCCAGAGTATGATAATGAGCCGTCGCCGGAGCCGGGAAACTGATCCGGCGCTGCAGATCCTGCAGCAGACAATCGCCACTGACATGATAACTGTCCGGACCCAGCACCACGAAATCATCATCCTCTTCACCACTTTCCGGCAACTTACCGGCTATCTCCTCCATGATGTCGCGGATCGAGGCAATGCCCTCAAAGTTACCAAACTCATCCAGCACGAAGGCCAGATAATTCTTGGCCAGGCGGAATTGCTCCAGCGCACTCAAGACACTGATGGTTTCCGGCAGACAGAGCGGTTGCTGAACTAACTGTTCGAGCTTGAGCTCCTGCTTGCTCAGCAGACGCGCCAGCACATCCCGTTTGCGGATGATGCCCAGCGGCAGATCCTTGTTGCCATCCCGGATCACCACCAGACGGGAGTGGGGTGTCTCTGCCAGTCGTTGCAGGATCAGGCTTTCCGGATCCGCCAGATCGATCATCTCGACATCACGGCGGACCGTCATCACAGCCCGCACCGGCAAAGAGGAGAGCTGCAGCACCCGCGAGATCATCTCTTTCTCTTCGTCGGCAAACATACTCTCATCGACACTCGGCAACAGAGACTCCTGGAAGCTGGCGCTATCGGGCTGCTTGCTGTCCCCCAGCAGACGCATGACCAGTTCCGCCGTCCGTTCGCGACGCCGCAACTTGCCCTCCAGCAGCTTGCTCTGATTAGAGCGCGCCACCTGATTGAACAGCTCGATGAGGATCGAGAAGCCAATCGCCGCATACAGGTAACCCTTGGGAATGTGGAAGCCGAAGCCTTCAGCCACCAGGCTGAAACCAATCATCAGCAGGAAACCCAAACAGAGGATCACCAGAGTTGGATGGCGGTTGACGAAGGCGGTCAGCGGCTTGCTGGCCCACATCATGATGCCGATGGCAATGGTCACCGCCAGCATCATCACGGAGAGGTGCTCGGCCATGCCTACGGCCGTAATCACCGCATCCAGCGAGAAGACCGCATCCAGCACCACAATCTGCGCGACCACAGTCCAGAAGGCGGCATAAACCTTACTGCCCCCCTCGCCCTCCATGCCACCTTCGAGCCGCCCATGCAGCTCGCGAGTCGCCTTGAACAGCAGGAACAGACCACCGACGAGCAGGATCAGATCCCGCCCGGAGAAACCATGACCAAACAGCTCAACCATGGGGGTGGTGAGTGTCGCCAGCCACGAGATGCTGACCAGCAGCAGCATTCGCATCAGCAGGGCCAACGCCAGACCCATCCGGCGCGCCCGGTCGCGGAGCTCGGGGGGTAATTTTTCCGCCAGAATGGCGATGAACAGCAGGTTATCGATCCCCAACACAATCTCGAGGACCACCAAGGTCAACAGTCCCAACCAGGCGGTTGGCTCCAGCATCCAAACCAGATCAAACATCACGGCTCCACACCAATATCAAAAATAAAAACATAGGAATTCATGGCGTTATAGCCAGATCAAAGCAGCAAAGGCGTGCAAATTTCACAAAGCGGAGAGAGCCGGAACTCAGATTGAAGGGGAAAGATGGAGTAGCTCGAAGGACTACTGTCGCTGTTCATAATGGCCTCATAAAATAAAAACACCGCCACAGAGTATGTGTCGCGGTGTTTTTGGTCAAGTGATGCTCCTAACCAGGCGAACAGCCGGGGGCCAATCCAGAGCCGAGGGTGCTATATTGCAGACGATTTATCGTGTAACTGGCGCAGGATCGTCTCCCGATCGGCCAGGTACTCCTGCAATCCCCGCTGACGCAACAGACAGGCCGGGCAGGAGCCACAGCCATCCCCCACCACACCGTTGTAACAGGTCAGAGTGCGACTGCGAACATAGTCGAGCCGCCCATAGTGATCCGCCAGCGCCCAGGTCTGAGCCTTGTTCAGCCACATCAGAGGCGTCACCAGACGCAGTGGCTGCTCCAGCCCCAGACACAGAGCCCGATTCAGTGCCTTGACGAACTCGTCGCGGCAATCCGGATAGCCGGAAAAATCGGTCTCGCAAACCCCGGTGATCACCACCTCGGCCCCCACCTGATAGGCGTAAACCGCCGCCAGGGTCAAAAACAGGATATTCCGCCCCGGCACAAAGGTGTTCGGCAGACCATTGTCCTGCAGCTGGGTGCTGACCGGGATCGAATCCCGGGTCAGCGAGGAGATGGCCAGCTCATTGAGCAGTGACAGATCCAGCACCTTATGGGCGCTGACGCCAAGCTCGCAGGCGATCGACTGGGCAACGGCGATCTCCTGACTATGGCGCTGGCCATAGTTGAAGGTGATCGCATGCACCTCGTCGTACTGGGCCAACGCCTGGATCAGGCAGGTGGTGCTGTCCTGGCCACCACTAAAGACCACCACCGCCTTGGTCGGGGCTGCACTCAACTCACAAGGGCTAGCCATGCTGCGACTCCTTAACCACGCGGTTTACGCGATGACGGGCGACGCTCCGGGGTGCGCGCCACATCCGAGCTACTACCTAACCGAGTACGCTGTGCTTGGGAGCGGGTCGGACGCTTAGCGGCCGGTTTGGCGGCCGCAGGCGTATCCAGCTGGACGGCGCCGCCATAGTTGCGCTCCGGATGAGCCTGACGATTCTCGGTATGCTGCATCTCACGGTGTTTACGCACGGCACGGCGGATCTGCGCGTTCTGCTTGAACTGGCTGCGCTTGTCATCGACCAATACCTTGCTGCGGCTCTCCGGCTGCAAGCCCACCAGCTCGCGCAGGTAGTTGACCTTGTCCAGCGGCAACTCCATCCAGCCCCCCCGCGGGATGCTCTTTTCCAGTTTGATGTCGCCATAACGGACGCGAATCAAACGGCTGACTTGCACTTCCTGGGTTTCCCACAAACGGCGCACTTCACGGTTACGCCCCTCTTTGAGGGTCACGTTGAACCAGTTGTTCAACCCTTCCCCACCGGCGCGGACAATCTTGTCAAACTTGGCTGGACCATCTTCGAGCTGAACCCCCAACCGCAGGCGATTAAGCATCTTGTCATCCACTTCACCAAACACACGCACCGCATATTCCCGCTCCACTTCATGGCGCGGGTGCATCAGGCGATTGGCCAACTCACCGTCGGTGGTGAACAGCAACAGGCCAGAGGTGTTGACGTCCAGGCGCCCCACGGCAACCCAGCGCGCATCCTGAATGCGAGGCAGACGATCAAATACGGTCGGACGACCCTCCGGATCCTTGCGGGTACACATCTCGCCATCCGGCTTGTGATAGGCCAGTACCCGGCAGATCACATCTTCAGCAGGCTTGGCGGTGATGGTGTGACCATCGATGCGGATCACGGCACTGACGCCGATCCGATCACCCAGGGTAGCGGTTTTGCCATCGACACTGACACGTCCTTCGCTGATCAGTGCTTCCATTTCACGGCGGGAACCCATACCGGCTCGCGCCAACACTTTCTGTAACTTTTCATCACTCATGCTGTTCATCTCTCGTGAGTGAAGAGGCCTGGACGCCTTGTCCCGGCCACTTCGCGGAGTCTCGACTCCAATTTAGGAACCCATCGCCCTCGCGGCGATGAAAATCGTCTTTACTCAAACGGCGTGGGATCACCCGCGCCATAGCGAACCACTTCCGGATTTTCTGCAGAAAAATCGACCACAGTGGTCGGTTGTTCACCGAGGTAACCACCATCGATAATCAGATCGACCACCTGACCGAGACGATCCCGGATCTCATAAGGGTCGGACTCGGCCATTTCGGAGCCAGGCAGAATCAAGGAGGTCGACATCAGGGGTTCCCCCAACTCGCCCAGCAAAGCCTGAGCGATGGGGTTCTGCGGTACCCGGATGCCGATGGTCTTCTTCTTCTCGTTCATCAGGCGACGAGGAACTTCCTTGGTCGCCTTGAGAATGAACGTATAGGGGCCTGGCGTGTTGTTCTTGATCAGGCGGAAGGCCTGGTTATCCACTTTGGAGTAGAGCGACAACTCGGAGAGATCGCGGCAGACCAGGGTGAAGTTGTGGCTGCTATCAATCTGGCGAATGCGGCAGATGCGCTCCAGCGCGGTTTTGTTTTCCAGCAGACACCCCAAGGCATAACCGGAGTCGGTCGGATAGATGACGATGCCGCCGTCGCGGATCTGGGCAACTGCCTGAGAGATCAACCGCGCCTGCGGGTTATCAGGATGAATGGCATAAAACTGGCTCATAATTCCTCCCGGAATGTTCAAGACTCGTTAGAGTCGATAAATGTATGCCAGACTGGGGTGACATCCTTGGGTAACCAGAGATTGCGCCCCAGTTCCTGCCACGAGGTCGGTGCGTGGAAATCGGATCCCACCGACGCAAGCAGTTGATGTTCACGACACCAGAGTCCCAGATTGGCCCGCTCCTGGGGGCTCTGCTGGGGCAAACTGACTTCCATGGCATTACCGCCAGACTCCTTGAACAGCAGAAGTAGACGTTTGAGCCACTTAGTAGAAAGTTTATAGCGTCCGGGATGGGCAAGTACAGCCAAACCCCCCGCAGCATGAATAACTTGTATCGCCTCGGCGATCGACATCCACTGGTGGGGCACATAGGCCTTGCCACCGCGACCGATATAATGGTCAAACGCCTTCTGCTGCGTGTGGCAGTGACCCGCCTCCACCAGATAGCGGGCAAAGTGTGCCCGGGTCAGACTGGCGCCATTGGCCAGAGCCAGAGCGCCTTCATAGGCATTCTCGATCCGTTGTTTAGCCAATCGATGCCCGAGCTCGATGCCGCGCGCCACCCGGGCGGCCTCCTGCCGGGCGATGGTCGCCAACAACTCAGGCGAGCTTGCATCAATATGCAACCCAACCACATGGATCTCTAGCGAATCCCAGCTGGTCGACAGTTCTATACCGTCAATCAGACGCAATGGGAGATTTTCTGCTGCAATCGTCGCCGCAGCTTCGTTCAGCCCAGCCACGGTATCGTGGTCGGTCAGCGCCAGCACATCGACCCGTTGGGCTACGGCGCGGCGTACCAGTTCAGCCGGCGTGAGGCGACCATCGGAGGCCGTTGAATGACTATGCAGATCGATACGCATCAGAGTTCCACCACAAAAGAAACTTGACAAACTTCCGGCTTTATCGTTTTACTGTAGCCATCCGACGGGCAGACCCGTCATCAAACTCAAGTCATCCAAGGACGTTTTACATGGCACAGCTCTTCACCCTGAACCTTCGTTGGTGGTGGCGCACTCCCAAATAAGCGGGCGTGGGACTTTTGCTATGTCAAAAAACGGTTAAGCAGAGAGAATACCCAAGAAAACCCCGCCAGGAATAGCGGGCTTTTTTATTATCCGGGAAACAGGGACGAGATGAAACCAAAACACAACAAGCAGACCTGGCGATGGTGAACACAACAAATCTAACTCGTTGTTTTTCATCAATCTTTAAGGATATCGCCGTGAATATTATCTGCACTGCCCGGTTTCGGGACTCGAGTATGAAGGAGCCGCACCATGACTGAGCTCCATCCGAACCATCTGCATGCCATGCTGTGCGATGCCGCCTATGTCGCCGACCCGCTGGCACTCTTCAGCCAACTGACCCAACCCAACGACAACAGCCTGCTGCTCGAATCCGCCGAAATTGACACCAAGGCGGGTACCCAGAGTCTGCTGCTGGTCGATAGCTGCGTGCGTCTGACCTGCCGCGGGCAGACTGTTGACGCCGAAGCCCTCAACCCGAACGGTCTGGCCGTACTGGAGCGCCTGCAAAGTGGCTTGCCCAGCAGCGTAGAGCAGCAGCGCAGCAGTGACGAACGACTGATCCTGAACTTCCCGGCCATTGATACCGAACAGGATGAAGACAGCCGACTCAAGGCACTCTCGGTGCTCGATAGCCTGCGGACCCTGTTGACTCAGTTGCATTGCGCGCAGGGCCAGGAGGCCATCTTCCTCGGTGGCATCTTCGCCTACGATCTCATCGCCAACTACGAGAGCCTGCCCGCCGTTACCGAGGCCAGCAATGACTGCCCGGACTTCTGCTTCTATGTCGCCGAGACCCTGATCCACATCGACCACCGCCTCAAACGCTCGCAACTGCGGGCCGTCGCCTTCGGTGGTGACCACTTCGCGTCCGAGTACCAACGACTGCAAACCCGACTGACCACTCTGGCCGAGCGCTGCAACCACTTCGTCAAACCCGAGCTGCCCGCCGCCCTGCCGCTTGCAGGCACCATCCAGACCAACCGCGATGACAAGGCCTACTGCGCCGATGTGGAGCGTCTGAAGGGGCACATTCGCAAGGGTGACATCTTCCAGGTGGTGCCGTCTCGTTGCTTCTCGCTACCCTGCCCGCAACCGCTGCTGGCCTATCGCCAACTGAAGAAGACCAACCCCAGCCCCTACATGTTCTACATGAACGATCGGGAGTTCACCCTGTTCGGCGCCTC
>JAYRLO010000064.1:0-12084 GCA_041905215.1 Aeromonadaceae bacterium | reverse complement strand
CTACTTTGATGGACTCGGAGTTCCCCGGCTCTCGTAACCTCAACTTTTCGAACCGCCCGGTGCGGACCCGCATGCCGGGTGGTGTGGCAGGGGCGCAGTCAAAGATGACTGCCCCCTATGCCGATCCGCTCTATCCATTTCCCTTTGTTCCATCACCTTCTGCTTTTGAGTGCTCATATCTCAAATTTTGTCAGGTTTGCTGCATTACAATGTCGACATTGCTGTTTCTCGCTGTCATGGTTCTGGATTGTTGAGTCAGCTAATTCATTGAAATTAAATAGAAATTTAATATAGCCATCAAGGCGTAATCCTTGCATTTATCGATGCAATGCCCAAGAGCTTGCAAGGATTGCTTATGACTACTCGCGCCCAATCTTCCGCTTCCAGCTGTGCTAGTGCATGCCGGAGCAGTTCAACCAAGCCGACCACTACGCCGACAACCTTGTCGCGAGCCGTGCTGGATAAAGTCTCCCAACACCCCTGCTACTCTCCGGCGGCTCATCATCGTTATGCCCGGATGCACCTGGCGGTCGCGCCGGCCTGTAACGTGCAGTGCCACTATTGCAACCGCAAATACGACTGTGCCAACGAGTCGCGACCGGGCGTGGTGTCCGAGCTTTTGTCGCCGCAGGAGGCGATCCGCAAGGCGAAGGCTGTTGCTGCCGCGATCCCGCAACTGTCGGTGATTGGCATCGCGGGTCCAGGCGATCCCCTGGCCAATATGGCGCGCACCTGCGATACCCTCGAGGGGCTGCGCAGTGCCCTACCGGACGTCAAACTCTGCGTCTCGACCAATGGGCTGGCGCTGCCGCGAGCTGTGGATTCCCTGGTTGAGCTGGGCGTGGATCACGTCACCATCACGATGAATGCGATCGATGCGCACGTCGGAGCGGATATCTACGATTGGGTCTATTTCGATGGCCAACGATTACGCGGCAAGACGGCGGCTCAGGCATTGATCGATCAGCAGATGGAGGGGATGTACCGCCTGATCGAGCAGGGGGTCCTGGTCAAGGTGAACTCGGTGCTGATCCCGGGCGTCAATGATGCTCATCTGCCGGCGGTCAGCGAGGCGATCCGTCGCGCCGGCGCCTTCTTGCACAACGTCATGCCGTTGATTTCCAAGCCCGAGCATGGCACCTACTTTGGGCTGAATGGTCAGCGGGAACCGACGCCGGAGGAGGTGACCCAGGTTCGCGACTCCTGTGGTAGTTCGATCCAGCAGATGAGCCATTGCCAGCAGTGTCGGGCCGATGCGGTCGGCATGCTGGGCGAGGATCGCAGCCAGGAGTTTAACCTGCAGCAACTGGCTGAGGAGAGTGAGCCCTACCAGTTGGTGATGCAGCGGCGGACTCGCATTCAGGCTGCGCTATCGACGCAGGGGGCCTCCGAGGATGCCGATGCCCTGCTGGTCGCGGTCGCAAGCCAGGATGGCGAGGTGATCGATCAGCACTTCGGTCACGCCAAGCGCTTCCAGATTTACGCCCTATCGGCCGAGGGGGTGGCTCTGGTCGGTGAGCGGCATGTGCCGCGCTACTGCCAGGGAAGCAGCGAGTGTGACGAACCCGAACAACAAGCCAGCCTGATGACCCTGTTGGATCTGCTGGCGGATGTCTCGGCGGTGTTCTGTGCGCGCGTGGGCATGGCTCCATGGCAGCAGTTGGAAGAGGTTGGCATAGTGCCGGTGGTCGATTTCGCCTGGCAGCCGATCCGCGAGGCGCTGCAGACTTGGTGGAATAGTCAGGATCATGGCACGGTTCAGCGTCAGCGTCGGGGGGTTGCCTGATGGCTTGTCAGATCACCGAACTGTGTATCGGCTGCTTCAATTGTCAGCCGATCTGTCCGCGAGGGGCCATAGTCGAATCTGCTGGCCGCTTCAAGATCCTGCAAAAACGCTGCAATCAATGTCGGGAAAACTCAGCCGGGCCGCGCTGCCGGCTGGTGTGTCCCGTTGAGGGGGCCCTATGTCTTATCAGCAAATGAATGTGTTGTGTGAAGGGAGCGAGTATCCGATAAGTGGGATGACTCCAGCGGCTCTGCTACACGGTATCGACTATCAGCCTCATGGGCGGCAGTGGCTCTACTGTCTGTTGCAGCACTTTGTTGCTGGCCGCAGTCGGTTACCGACGGCTATGGGTCTGGAGTCGCGACAGTTTCATCGCCTCTGCGCCGAGGCGGGCGTTGATCCGCTGTTCAGTGATGCGGATGAGGAGCACCAGCTGCTGCTGCAGACCTTGATTCTGCAGCGACAGGCTGAGTGCCAGGAGTTGGAGAGTTGGCTGCAGGGCTATGTCCGCCCCGAGGTTCGGGAGATGGCGACCATCATTGCCCATGCCAGCATGGGATTTCGTCACCTGTGGGAGGATCTGGGGCTGGAATCGCGCCAGCTCTTGCGGGCGTTGATGACAGACTGTTTTCCCGAGTTGGTCACCCTGAATCAGCAGGATATGCGTTGGAAGAAGTTCTTCTATCGGCAACGCTGTGAACAGGAGGGGGGCTATCTGTGCCGAGCGCCCAGTTGTCATGCCTGCCATGAACGGGCCAACTGTTTTGCCACCGACTGATCTTCGCGACTCTGACTCCACCCCAAAAACCGCCTTCCGGCGGTTTTTTGCTATATGGCGTCGCGTCATGGCGGAGCGGCCCCTCTTCTGAAGGAAATGACATGGCCCAGTTGGCATCTTGGCTCATGCGACAAAAGCTCCGCCAATTGTTGTGCACTTCCCCACAAAAGCTGTGGCTTTGTATTTTTCCCCGCTGAGGAAGAATTGGCATCCTGATATTTAATCCATAAAAAACAATTAGATATCTTTTGTTGGGGCTGTGGTACGCGCTGTGCAGTTATAACGATGTCAACTGTCAACAAGGAGATATCGACATGGCACTTCGTCAATGTGCAATTTATGGCAAGGGTGGTATCGGTAAATCAACCACCACACAGAATCTGGTTTCGGCGCTGGCCGAGATGGGCAAGAAGGTGATGATCATTGGTTGTGACCCGAAGGCTGACTCAACCCGTCTGATCCTGCACGCCAAGGCCCAGAACACCATCATGGAAATGGCCGCCGAGAAGGGCTCTGTAGAAGATCTCGAACTCGAAGACGTACTGCAGATTGGTTACGGCGGAGTGCGCTGTGCCGAGTCTGGTGGTCCTGAGCCAGGAGTTGGTTGCGCCGGTCGTGGTGTTATCACCGCCATCAACTTCCTGGAAGAGGAAGGGGCCTACGAAGAAGATCTGGACTTCGTGTTCTATGACGTACTCGGCGACGTTGTGTGTGGCGGTTTCGCCATGCCAATTCGTGAAAACAAGGCTCAGGAAATCTACATCGTCTGCTCCGGCGAGATGATGGCCATGTATGCCGCCAACAACATCTCCAAGGGGATCGTGAAGTACGCCAAGTCTGGCTCCGTCCGTCTGGGCGGCCTGATCTGTAACTCTCGTCAGACCGACCGCGAAGATGAACTCATCATCGCCCTGGCCGAGAAGCTGGGCACCCAGATGATCCACTTCGTACCCCGTGACAACGTGGTGCAACGCGCCGAAATCCGCCGCATGACCGTCATCGAATATGACCCGAGCGCCAAGCAAGCCAACGAGTATCGCACTCTGGCCCGCAAGGTGGTCGACAACAAGATGCTGGTGGTTCCGACCCCCGTCACCATGGACGAGCTCGAAGAGCTGTTGATGGAGTTCGGCATCATGGATGTCGAAGACGAGAAGATCATCGGCCGTACCGCTGCCGAAGAAGCCGCCCTGGCATCAGCCTGATAGCTGGAACTCCGCGGCGGGAGACACTCGCCCGGAGTTCTGCTGGAGATGGAAGGATACTGCAATGACAGATAATACCCGTGAGAAGAATCAGGCGCTGATCCAGGAAGTTCTCGAAGTTTATCCCGAGAAGGCCCAGAAGGAGCGTAAGAAGCATCTGATGACCAGCGATCCGGCGCTGGAAAAAGTAGGCAAGTGCATCACCTCCAACCGCAAGTCACAACCCGGGGTCATGACCATCCGTGGTTGTGCCTACGCCGGTTCCCGTGGTGTGGTCTTCGGGCCCATCAAGGACATGATCCACCTCTCCCATGGCCCGGTCGGCTGTGGCGCCTACTCTCGTGGTGGCCGTCGCAACCTCTACTCCGGCACCACCGGGGTCGATACATTTGCCACCATCAACTTCACCTCTGACTACCAGGAGAAGGACATCGTCTTCGGTGGCGACAAGAAGCTGGCCCAGATCATCGACGAGATGGAGATGCTGTTCCCGCTCTCCAAGGCGATCACGGTGCAGTCTGAGTGCCCGGTGGGTCTGATCGGTGACGACATCGAGGCGGTTTCCAAGCAGGCGAGCAAGAAGATCAACAAGCCGGTGATCCCGGTGCGTTGCGAAGGGTTCCGTGGCGTGTCGCAGTCTTTGGGTCACCACATCGCCAACGACGTGATCCGCGATTGGGTACTGCCGCTGGGTGATGAGAAGGAATTCGAAGGTACTCCGTACGATGTGGCCATCATCGGTGACTACAACATCGGTGGTGATGCCTGGCCATCTCGTCTGCTGCTCGAAGAGATCGGTCTGCGCGTCGTGACCCAGTGGTCCGGCGACGGCACGCTGCCGGAGATGATCAACAACACCAAGGTGAAGCTGAATCTGGTGCACTGCTACCGTTCGGTCAACTACCTGGCCCGTCACATGGAAGAGGCCCACGGCATCCCATGGATGGAGTACAACTTCTTCGGTCCGACCAAGATTGCCGAGTCGCTGCGCGCCATCGCCGCCCGCTTCGACGAGACAATCCAGCAGAAGGCCGAGGCGGTCATCGCCAAGTATGAGGAGCAGAACGCCGCCATCATCGCCAAGTACAAGCCACGTCTGCAGGGCAAGACCGTCATGCTCTACATCGGTGGTCTGCGTCCACGTCACGTCATCGGTGCCTATGAAGATCTGGGCATGGAGGTGATTGGCACCGGCTACGAGTTTGGTCACAACGATGACTACGACCGCACCATGCCGGAAGTCAAGGAAGGCACCCTGATCTATGACGATGCCTCTGGCTATGAGCTCGAGAAGTTCGTCAAGGCGCTGAAGCCGGATCTGGTGGGTTCTGGCGTCAAAGAGAAGTACATCTTCCAGAAGATGGGCGTCCCGTTCCGTCAGATGCACTCCTGGGATTATTCCGGTCCGTACCACGGCTATGACGGCTTCGCCATCTTTGCCCGTGACATGGATATGACGCTGAATAATCCGTGCTGGTCACAACTGACCGCCCCGTGGAAGAAGTCTGCCTGAGTCGGCAGCTCTACACCCGTCATTGACCCGTAGTCCACAGATGAGTGGCGCGGGAGGAGACAGTCTATGAGCCAAACAGTAGAGAACATCAAGACCTGCTACCCCTTGTTCGAACAGGATGAGTATCAGGCACAGTGGGCCAACAAGCGGGCCAACTTTGAAGAACCCCATGACGACGCCAAGGTGCGCGAAGTCTTCGAGTGGACGACCAGTCAGGAGTACAAGGAGCTGAACTTCAAGCGCGAGGCTCTGGTCATCGACCCGGCCAAGGCGTGCCAGCCCCTGGGTGCCGTGCTCTGTGCCCTCGGCTTCGAGAAGACGCTGCCCTATGTGCACGGCTCTCAAGGCTGCGTCGCCTATTTCCGTACCTACTTCAACCGTCATTTCAAGGAGCCGGTCGCCTGCGTCTCCGACTCCATGACCGAAGATGCCGCCGTATTCGGTGGTCACGCCAACATGAACGAAGGGTTGCAGAACGCCTTGGCGCTCTACAAGCCGGAGATGATCGCCATCTCCACGACCTGCATGGCCGAAGTCATCGGTGACGATCTGCAGGCCTTCACCAACAACGCCAAGAAAGATGGCTTCGTGCCCAAAGAGCTGCCGTTGCCCTATGCCCATACTCCGAGTTTCGTCGGCAGCCATGTCACCGGTTGGGACTCCATGTTTGAAGGCATCGCCCGTTCACTGGCTCCTGCGGCGGGTGAGGTCGGCAGCAATGGCAAGCTGAACCTGGTCACCGGTTTTGATACCTACCTGGGTAACTACCGGGTGCTCAAGCGCATGATGAGCGAGATGGGTGTTCCCTGCAGCCTGCTGGGTGACCCTTCCGAGACCCTGGATACCCCGGCCGATGGCGAGTACCGCATGTATGCCGGTGGCACCACCCAGGCCGAGATGAAGGATGCCCCCAATGCCATCGACACCCTGTTGCTGCAACCTTGGCAACTGGTGAAGAGCAAGAAGGTGGTCACCGAGAGCTGGCAGCAACCGGGTTCCGCCGTCGATGTGCCCATCGGCCTCGAGGCGACCGACAACCTGCTGATGAAAATCAGTGAGCTGACTGGCAAGCCGATCCCGGAATCACTGGCCACCGAGCGCGGTCGTCTGGTGGATATGATCACCGACTCCCACACCTGGCTGCATGGCAAGAAGTTTGCGCTGTATGGCGATCCGGACTTCGTCATGGGGTTGACCAAGTTCCTGCTGGAGCTGGGCATCGAGCCGAACGTCATTCTCTGCAACAACGGCTCCAAGAAGTGGGAGAAGGCGCTGCGCAAGGTGCTGGATGCCTCCCCCTATGGCCAGGAGAGCGAGATCTACGTTGGCTGTGACCTGTGGCATCTGCGCTCCTTGATGTTCACCAACAAGCCGGACTTCCTGATCGGCAACAGCTACGGCAAGTACATCCAGCGCGACACCCTGGCCAAGGGCAAGGCGTTTGAAGTGCCGCTGATCCGCTTGGGCTTCCCGATCTTCGATCGCCACCACCTGCATCGCATGACGACCTGGGGTTATGAGGGGGGCATGTACATCCTCACCACCCTGGTCAACGCGGTTCTCGAGCGGTTGGACGAAGAGACCATGATCCTGGGCAAGACCGACTACAACTTCGATCTGGTTCGTTAAAGGTTGGCGGGCAGGGGGCAACCCCTGCCCGTTATTTCGTGTTCGCTCAGGAGTGCATCATGCCCAACGTTATGTTTCGTCAACAGGCCGATGGCCTCTACTGCTACATCGCCAAGCGCGATCTGGAAACCCGCATCAGCTCCCTGGAGTTCTCCGCGGACGACTGCTGGGGTGGTCGCATCGATCTGGATGATGGCCAGAGCTTCTATCTGCAACCACTGAGCAAAAAACCCTCCCTACCGGCGACGCTGCGTGTCACACGCGCGGCCGGGGATGAGTGACGAGAGGAGAGCCCCATGAGCATGCTTTTGGAGAGTCAGGTCTATTGGCGTTTGCTGGGCATGGCCCAGCAGGTTTCGACGGTCGATCAGGTGCGCCTGTTTGACTGGATCTGTTCGTTGCTGCCGGGCGCCCTGAATACGGCGGCGCTGGATGCGTTGACCCTGGCTCAGCTGCAGCATCAACCCTTGCCGGAGCTGGAGTCGTTATCGGCCGCTCAGTGGCAGGGGATGCTGGATATCCTGCATGGCCAGTTGCCAGACCATCTGAACCCGCGGCCGCTCTCGGCGGCTCAGAGTGCGGGGCAGTTGCGGGTGGCGTTTGCCTCCTGTGATGGCTTGCTGGTCAATGGCCACTTCGGCACCTGCCCGCTGTTTTTCATCTATCAGCTCGATGAGCACGGCTCGCAGCTGGTGGATATTCGTCGTTTCTCGGTCTGGCAGCAGACCCATGGTACGCCGGGTGGCGAGAACAACGAGGCGCGCTCCGAGTTGCTGCAGGGGTGCCACCTGCTGTTCTGCGAGGCCATCGGTGGCCCGGCAGCGGCCCGGGTGATCCGCCACGGCATTCACCCCATCAAGATCAAGAAGGATCCGCAGATCCAGACCCAGCTCACCGAGCTGTCGGCGCTGATGCAGGATCAACTGCCACCCTGGTTGGCCAAGGTGTTGGGGCGCAAGGACAACCTGGCCAATCGCTTCGATCTCACCATCGAGGAGTAGTGGCCGCCAGCCCGCTGCCGAGATTTTAGCGGTGGCGGAGATTCGGCTCTGAGCCTGAATCAAGCGTGACGGAGTCGTGGACGAAACACAGACCGTTGGCGGCAGGGATGCCGGCATCGAGCCTACAGGGACGTATTCACAGCGTGTCTGTGTTTGTCCTGGCTCCGGATTGGCCTCTGGGTGTTCAGGGCAATAACGAGAGCAGAGTGAAAAGTTTTCAGGGCCCGGGATGGTGCTGGTTTGAGGGGGAATCGTCCCGGTGTCCTGACCCTTGGCTGCCTGCTCAGCAGTCCCTGTCGCATAGTCGGCAGCTCCTGTCGGCGCTGTTGCAAAACCTACAAAAAATAAACCATATAAATCAAATAATTAAGTTTGGCTTGTCCCTTGCAGTCCTGTTGAAAGGCTCCCGGCACCGAGGTCGGTGTTGATGGATGCAAGTCATAGGAGGCCGTTATGGCGATGAAAGGAAGCGAGATTGCGGTATTGATGGACGAGCCCGCTTGTCCACACAACGGCAAGTCGAAATCGGGTTGCAGCGTCGGTAAACCGGGTGCTACCGCCGGGGGCTGTGCCTTCGATGGGGCGCAGATCACCCTGTTGCCCATCGCCGATGTGGCCCATGTGGTGCATGGCCCCATCGGTTGTGCGGGGAGTTCCTGGGACAACCGGGGCACCCATAGCTCGGGGCCCCAACTGTTTCGTCTGGGGTTCACCACCGATCTGAGTGAGCAGGATGTGATCATGGGGCGCGGCGAGCGGCGCCTGTTTCACGGCATCAGTCAGCTGGTGGAGAAGCACAATCCGGCGGCCGTCTTCGTCTACAACACCTGCGTACCGGCCATGGAAGGGGACGATATCGAGGCCATCTGCCGTCTGGCGGCCGAGCGGGTCGGTGTGCCGGTGATCCCCATCGATGCCGCCGGTTTTTATGGCAGCAAGAATCTGGGCAACCGCATCGCCGGTGACCTGATGGTGGAGAAGGTGGTGGGCGGCCGCGAACCGGCGCCCTGGCCCACGGATGCCCCCATTCCGGCCGAGCAGGGCCACAGCATGGCGCTGATTGGCGAGTACAACATTGCCGGCGAATTCTGGAACGTCTTGCCGCTGCTCGATGAGCTGGGGGTGCGGGTGCTCTGCACCCTGGCGGGCGATGCCCGTTTTGCCGAGGTGCAGACCATGCACCGCAGCGAGCTGAACATGTTGGTCTGCTCGCGGGCCCTGATCAACGTGGCGCGCAAGCTGGAGGAGAAGCATGGTACCCCCTGGTTCGAGGGGAGTTTCTATGGCGTGCGCGACATGTCGGATGCGTTGCGCGCCATCGCCGCCGGTCTGCAGGATGCCGATCTGCAGGCGCGCACCGAGGCGCTGATCGCCCGTGAAGAGGCGCGGGTCGAGGCGCAACTGGCCGAGTTCCGCCCGCGGCTGCGCGGCAAGCGCGTGCTGCTCTACACCGGCGGGGTGAAATCCTGGTCCGTGGTCTCGGCGCTGCAGGATCTGGGGATGGTGGTGGTGGCCAGTGGCACCCGCAAGTCCACCGAGGAGGACAAGGCCCGCATCCGCGAGTTGATGGGGGAGGATGCCATCCTGCTCGACGAGGGCAATGCCCGTCAGCTGCTGGATGTCGCCTACCAGCAGAAGGCCGATCTGATGATCGCCGGGGGGCGCAACATGTACACCGCCTACAAGGCCAAGTTGCCCTTCATCGATGTCAATCAGGAGCGGGAACACGCCTTTGCCGGTTATGACGGCATGGTGGAGCTGGCGCGGCAGATCTGCCTGACGCTGGAGAGCCCTATCTGGTCCCAGGCGCGCAGCCGTGCGCCGTGGCAACAGACCATTTCCGGTTGAGGAGGCAAGTAGATGGCACAAATTCAGAAGAGTCAGAAGCCGATCGCCACCCGTCCCATCAAGAGTGGCCAACCGCTGGGGGCCATTCTCGGCAGCCTGGGGCTCGATCGCTGCATACCACTGATCCACGGGGCCCAAGGCTGCAGCGCCTTCGCCAAGATCTTCTTCATCCAGCACTTTCAGGAGCCGATCCCGCTGCAGTCGACGGCGATGGACCCTATCAGCACCATCATGGGATCCGATGACAACATAGTGGCGGCGCTGGCCACCCTGTGCGAGCGCAGCCAGCCACGGATCATCGCGCTGATGAGCTCCGGGCTCTCCGAGGCTCAGGGGGCCGAGATGACCCGGGCACTCAAGAGCTTTCGCCAGCAGCATCCGAAATATGAGCGCGTCGAGATCATCCATCTGACGACGCCGGACTTCTACGGCTCGCTGGAGAATGGTTACGCGACCCTGGTCGAGAGTCTGATCGAGCAGTTGGTGCCACCGCAGACGGTACGCTCGGTGCGCAAGAAACGGGTCAACCTGCTGCTCAGCCACATGCTGACGCCGGGGGATGTCGAGCTGATCCGCAGCTACGTCGAGGCGTTCGGGCTGCAACCGGTTCTGGTTCCCGATCTGTCGGCCTCGCTGGATGGCCATCTGGTGCGCAGCGACTATCTGGCGACCTCCCAGGGGGGAACCGATCTGCTGGCGTTGCGCCAACTCGGGCAGAGTGCCGCCACCCTGGTGATCGGCCCCTCGTTGCAACGGGCCGGGCAGCTGTTGCTTGCCCGCAGCGGCGTCGAGAGCCACTACTTCCCGCACCTGATGACGCTGGGCGAGGTGGACCGTTTCATTTTGACCCTGCAACAGCTGGCGGATCGGCCGGTGCCCGCCTGGATCGAGCGCAGCCGTGGTCAGCTGCAGGACGCACTGATCGACACCCATATCTGGGTCAATGGCCGGCGATTTGCCATCGGTGCCGAAGCGGATCTGCTGACCGCCTGGCTCGGTTTCGCCCAGAGCGTGGGAATGCAGGCGGTGAGTGTGGTCTCGCCGGTCAATCAGCCCTCCCTGCCGGCACTGCCGGTCGATGTGGTGCAGATCGGCGATCTGCAGGATCTGCAAGATAGCGTCGAGCAGGCGGGCGGTGTCGACCTGCTGCTGGCCAACTCCCACGGTGCCGATCTGGTGGCCGAACTGGGAGTGCCGCTGCTGCGCATCGGCTTCCCCATCTATGACCAGATGGGTGAGTTTCGCCGCACCCGCCAGGGCTATGCGGGCATCCGCGACACCCTGTTCGAGATTGGCAACTGGATGCAGTCCCGCTGTCATGGCCGCGCCGTCCACCATTCGCCCTACAAGCAACAGTTCCTGGAGGTGACTCATGTCTGAACATATTGCGCGCCAGCTGTGGCTGGGGGAGCCCGGCGAGGGCAAGGCGGGTCTGCGGGTGGCGTTTGCCAGCGCCGACCACAAGCGGGTGGATCAGCACTTTGGCTCCTGCGCCAGTCTGCTCATCTACAGCGTCGCCCCGGATCGGGCCGAACTGCTGCAGGTGACCGAGTTCAACATCGAGCAGGGGCACAACCAGGGCAAGCTCGATAGCCGGATGGCGGTGATCGCCGACTGTTTTGCCGTCTTCTGCACTGCCGTTGGTGAGTCGGTGTTTCGGCAGCTGCTGGCGGCCGGGATCCGCGGCATCCGCGTCGACAACGGCACGCCGATCAGCACCCTGATCCGTCAGTTGCAACAGCAATGGCCGACGCCTGAGGAGGCGCCTCGCCGCCTGAGTCGTGCGGCGCGTGACCCGGCGCGTCTCGATGCGCTGGCCCACTCGTCCTGGGAGGACGAGTAACAGGTTCAGACTCCACTGAGGTCCGGACCACTCTTATTCAAGACCAAACTCGTTCCAGAACAGACAAGGGAGATCATGATGTCGATAACCATCACAGGGCTGACCCGCGGCGGCAAGCCGTGGCAACCGAAGTTCATTCGTGCCGTCGATCCGCACACCTGCATCGGCTGTGGCCGTTGCTACAAGGTTTGCGCGCGGGATGTGTTCAATCTGGTCGAGAAGGGGGATGTGCTCGGCGATGAGTTCGATGACGAGGATCAGGATGATGTGGTCATGGTGATGGCGGTCAAGGATGCCGACGACTGCATCGGCTGTGGTGCCTGCGCCCGAGTCTGTGCCAAGGGCAGTCACAGCTTTGAGTGATGACTTTGCCCCGGTTAGGACAGGGGCGGAGGAAAAACCGCCCCTGACTCTGGTGACTGGGTGAACTGGAGTCAGGACGAACGCAGAGACGCCGTGCATACGTCCCTGTAGGCTTGAT
>JAYRLO010000063.1:0-12088 GCA_041905215.1 Aeromonadaceae bacterium | reverse complement strand
ATCCAATCAGCTCGGCCAGCCCGCACCAGAGGTCGCTGTGCGCCTGCTGGACGGCGATCTCGGCGGCCAATTGCGCCTGCTGCTTCTCCCCCTCCTCGGCCACCGAGAGCTGGCGTCGCCACTCAAACAACTCCCCGTCGAGGATTTGGTGCTGCTCCTGGCACTGCGCCAGCCACGCAGCGCAGGCCTCATCAGAGGCTTGAGCCTCGGCGGGCAGAGCCGCCAACGCTTGCTGGGTGCGCTCCTGGTGCTGGCTCATGGTACGCAGCCGTTCCGCCAGTTGGGTCTGGGCCTGTTTGAGGGCATCCTCGAGCCCCTTGAGCCGAAGTCGCTCCTCACGCAACCACTCCACCGGGAAGCTGAGCAGCCGCTGCAACTCATATTCGGGAATAGCCAGTTGCTGCTCATGGCGCAACCAGCCGCGCAATGCCTCTCGCCGCAGGGCCGTGACCTGCTGCTGGCGCTGACGCAGACTCTCCAGCGTCGCCGTGGCACTGGCCTTCTGCTCACTGCAGCTTTGCTGCTGCCGCTGACTCTGACTCACCGCCTCGCGCACCTGTTCGAGTCGCTGCTGCCACTCCAGCTCCACCTCACTGCACGCCCGGCCACCGAGGCACTGCTCACGGCGCAGACGCAGGGCGCTGAGCTGTTGCTGCAGTTGTTGCAAGGTTCGCTCCTGCTGCTGGTACTGGCGCAGACCGCTCTCCTGCTGGGCCGCCAGAGCAGCCAACTCAGGTTGCGCCTGCTGATGACTCTGCTGTAGCCGTTGGCGCTGATCCTCATAGTGGAGGAACTCCAGACACTCCTGGCGCCAGAGTTCGATGGCCTGCTCGCCATCGGCGCGCTCCAGCCAGCCGCGCCATTCGTGGTGACCAAACTGCTCTTCGAGACTGAGCTCACTGAGCTGTGAGCGTTCGGCCAGGTGAGCCAGTTGTTGCTCCAGCCCCTGACGCAACGTCTGCAGCTCGGTCTGTTGGCGCAGCAGATCCTGTAGATGCCGCTCCGCCGCCAGAGCCTGCAACTGCAGCTGTTCAACCTGCTGCCGCAACACCAACTGCTGGGCCTGCCAGTGCTGACGCAACTCCCAGCCTTCGCGCTGTTGTTGCCACTGCAGCAGACACTCCTGCTGCAGACGGGCCAGACTAGCCACGAGCATCAACCAGTCACGCGCCCGCTCGGGAAGTGGAGGCAACACGGCTTCGCCCCCCTCGCGTAACGATTCCCAGCGCAGGCTCAACTGCTCGAGCTGGGCCTCTAGTTGTTCGAGCAGTCGCTGCTGACGGTGAGTCTGCTCCACCAACTGCTGTCGTTGTACCTGGCACTGGGTCAACGCCTGCTGCCGCTGGTCAACGTGCTGTTGCAAGAAATCCTGCTGGGCCATCAGACGCAGCAGAACACTCTCGGAATGGGGCTGTTGATGGGCCCAGGGATGGCTGGTCGAGCCGCACAGCGGGCACGCTTCGCCATCGTTCAACTGCTCGCGATAATCCTGCAGATTCTGGCTGGCGTGGGCCTGCTGCAACTCGCGAGCCGACAGCGCCAACTGCTCGCGCAGTCGCTGCAACTCGGGGAGCAGCTCTTGCTCCGCCAACCCCAGTTCGTCTGTCCGGGCCAGCAGATGAGTCAGCACCAATTGCTGCTCCTGGCGATGGCGGTCGAGCTGTCCCATCTGTTCGGCCAGTTCGCGCAGCTGACGCGAACGCTCCATCAGACGCTGGGCTGACTGCAGGGCCTGCTGGGCCTCTTCGAGTTCACCCAGAGGATGAGCCTGCTCCAATTGTTGCAACTGCTCGCTGCAGAGCTGGTGCTGTTGCTTCGACTCCAGCCATGCCTGTTCCAGACGCACCTGCAGTTGTTGTTTGTCCTCCTGCACCAGCAGCAGCTCGCGCAATTCACTGCGCCACTGCAGCTGGCGACGGCGATCCTGCCAGGCCTCGCGCAGGGCGTTGAACAGCGGCTGCCACTTGTGCGCCACTCGTCCCGTGCCCTGATGTCGCTCCAACCACTGAGTCAGCTCGGCCAATTGCCGTTGCAGCTCCTGCTGCCGCAGCTGGCCTGCTTCCAGTCCCAGTCGGCTATGGGTCAACTGCTGTTGTAGCTCCTGCTGCTGGGGCTCCAGCTCCCGCCACTGCCGCTCCTTCTCCTGCAACAGGCCATCGAGTTCGCGAGCCTCGTTGAGCTCCGGTTGGCGCAGGCGAATTTCGCTCTCCAGCTGGCGCAACTTCTGCTGCTGCAGGGTCAGTTGTTGGCTCCAGTACTGATCGGCACCGTTGGCCTCCTCCAGCCGCTGCTGCAGGGTACTCATCTCCGCCTCGAGCGCATTCAACTCCAGCAGGGTACGAGCCAGCTCATCGAACAGCGGTCGGGCCACCTGGGCCTTCTCGACCTGGGCCAGTTGCTGACGGTCGGCCTGGGCCGATTGCCACTCCTGCTCGCGCAGAACCGCTGTCTGTTCCGCATCGTGCAGATGCAGCGCCTGCTCGTGTTCCTGCTGCTGCAAACTCTGCAGCTGCCGTCCCTGCTCCAGCCAGCTGCGGAGCTGTTGCAGCCGTTGCTGCCCCGCCGCCAACTGCTGTTGCAGTGCCGCCTTACCCTCGGCATCCAGCGGCACTATTCCCTCACGTCGGGCCTGAAGTGCCTCCAGCTTCTGCCGCTCCTGCTTGCCCCGTTCATAGGCAACGACGGAGAGCTCCGAGTAGAGTTCGGTGCCGGTCATGCGTTCGAGCAGCGCCGATCGCTCATCGACGCTGGCCTTCAAGAAGGCAGCAAATTCGCCCTGGGGCAGGATCACGGCGCGGCGAAACTGCTCCCAATTGAGACCGACCTGTTGATCGATCAGCTCCTGGACATCCCGCTTGTTGCCCGCATGCAACTGCTGACTGGAGAGGCACTCCACCGAGCGCTCCTGCTTCTGGTACTTGCCATCGGGCCGATTGCGCGCCCGCCGCAGCTGCCAGCGAGCCCGCCAGATCTGGCCATCGACGCCGATGAAATCAACCTCGGCAAAGCCGCTGGCCTTGCCGCGACTGAGGATGTGCCGCACATCGTTGGCCTTGAGCCGATCCGCCTCATCTTCCCGCCCGATTTCCGCCTGGTTCTTCCGGTTGGCGACAAAGCGCGCCATCTGGTCATACAGCGCCAGACAGATGGCATCCAGCAATGTGCTCTTGCCGGCGCCGGTATTGCCGGTGATGGCAAACAGACCCGCATTGCCAAGCACCCCCTGAGTGAAATCAATGGCAAACGGACGGCTCAGACTGGCCAGATTTTCACCACGCAGGGCCAGAATTTTCATGATGCTTGCTCCTGATGCTCGCTGAGTAACTGAACGAAGGCCGCCTGTAACTCAGGCGCCGGAGGCTGGCCATAATGGCGCTCATGGCACAGCGAAAAGACCTGCTCCGGGGTCAACTCATCGAGCTGCTGGCGCGCCAGGCGATCGGCTATCGCCTCCCCCTGTCCGGCATAGTGCGTCACGATGCGCGCCAGCCGTACCGGGGTATCCCCCAGCGCCGCCAGTACCCGCTCACGCAGCCTGGGCTCGGGCTTATCCAGCTGCACATGCACCTCGAGGAAGGGGCGCAATGCCAGCTCGCAGGGGGGCAGCGACAGACTCAGCAGCTGGGCTTCAACCTGTGCCACCGGTTGCGGCTGCTCCGGACAACGCAACATCTCCACCCGCCGCGGGACCGCATGGCGCTTTGTCATCTGAACACCCGCAGGGCCGACTTCCAGCTCCAGCACCTGATGGTGATAGCCCGCCTCGGCCATCGACAACGGTATGGGCGAACCGCTGTAGTGCACGGTCGGGGTTATCGCCTGCGCCAGATGCAGATGGCCCAGCGCCACATAATCGGCGCCGGTGAATATCTCGGCCGGTAGTGCATGTTGGTTGCCGCCGAGGATCTTGCGTTCAGAGAGCAACGACAGTTCGCCGCGCGTCAGGTAGGCATGGCCCAGGGCAATGATCGGCTGATCCGGTGAGCGTCGGGCCTCGATGGCCGCCAGCGTCTGCTGGTAGATAGCCTGCACCCCGACCACCAGCCGATCGCTGTCGGCAGGTACTTCGCTCTCATCCAGACGCAGATCGGCGCTGCGCAGATAGGGAACCGCCGCGCACCAGGCACGGATCTCCCCCTGCCGATCGGTGAGCGGCACGACGAGCCGCTCGGTTTCCAGACGACCGTCGGCATCCCGCGAGATGGCGCCGATCAGATGCAGCTCAAAGGCCTTGAGCAACTCATGAGGGGCATCGAGCTTGGAGGGCGAATCGTGGTTACCGGCGATGGCGATCAGATTCAGGTGGGGGAACTCTTGGCAGAGATGGGCCAAAAAGCGGTAGAACTGCTGCCAACTGGCCGCCGAGGGGTTGGCCGTATCGAAGAGGTCGCCCGCGATCAGCAGGCCATCAATATCCCGCTCCCGGATCAGCTCAATCAACCAGTCGAGAAAACAGCCCTGCTCGTGGCTCCGATCATGGCCATGCAGATGATGGCCCAGATGCCAGTCGGCGGTGTGCAACAGTCGCATAGAATACCCGCTACTAAAGAGTTCCAGCCCAAGTCAGATAGCAGCGCAAGCGCTGCCGAGAGCTACAAGATGGCGTCACAGGCGGGAGTTATCAAGACTTGACAGCGGGCTCTTGCGATACTCCATCAGATATTCATCACAGGCTGAGCGGGGATCCTGCTGCTCGCGCACGATGCGAAAGCCGTGGCGGCGGTAGAAGGTCACGGCCTCTTCGTTGGGCAGGCAGACATTCAAAAACAGCGTCTGATGGTATTGCTTGCCCAGCTCCAGCAGCGTGCGCCCCATGCCTTGGCGCTGAAACTCGGGTAACAGGTAGAGGGCCAGCAGTTCATCGTCCTTGATGGCCATGAACCCCACCACACCCAGCTCGCCAGCCCGCGGATGAGATCCCTTGCTGGCGGGTTCATCATCAACCTCGGCCTGCGCCTCGACCACCCAGATATCATCCGTCGCCTGCAGCCGTTGCCGCATCTGCTCCTGCCGTGGCCACCAGGCAGCCGCTGGCAGATAGTCATGGGCATGCAAGGTTGCCTGCAACCAGATCTCCAGCAGTTTCGGCATATCTTCGGCAACGCAGCGACGGATCAGCATCGGCTCTCTCCTCTTCCTGTTTCGAGTGTAAGAGCCGGATATCCGGAGCGAGGTGCGCGGCAAAGAGGCTGTGAGCAAGCTCCGCTTTTTTCCGGCGAAATGCCGTCAGGGTCACAACTCTGGTAGACTGTCGCCAATTTTCGCCGCTCATCGAGGTCTTCATGTGGTTTAAGAACCTGCTCATTTACCGTTTCAATCGCCCCTTCGAACAAGATGCCGATGCGCTGGAAAAACAGCTTGAGGAGATGGCCTTCACCCCCTGCGGCAGCCAGGACATCAGCAAGTTCGGCTGGGTCGCCCCGCTGGGTAAGGGTACATCGGCTCTGGTGCACGAAGCCGCCGGCCAACTGCTGTTGTGTGCCCGCAAGGAAGAGAAGATGCTGCCCAGCAGCGTGGTCAAAGACATGCTGGATGAGAAGGTGGAAGCCCTCGAAGCCGAACAGGGCCGGGCGCTGAAGAAGAAGGAGAAGGAGGCGCTGAAGGAGGAGATCCTGATGACCCTGCTGCCGCGCGCCTTCACCCGCCACAGCCAGACCTTCCTGTGGATCAATCCAGCCGATGGCTATGTCGCCGTCGACGCAGGCTCCGTGAAGAAAGCCGACGATGCGCTGGCGCTGCTGCGCAAGAGCATCGGCTCCCTACCGGTCGTGCCGCTGGCGCTGAAGAATCCGCCGGAGATCACCATGACCGAATGGCTCAACGGCACCACGCCGCCGGCCGGTTTCACTCTGGGGGATGAGGTGGAGCTGCGCAGTGCCCTGGAGCATGGCGGCATCATCCGCGCCAAGGAGCAGGATCTGCTGAGTGAAGAGATGAAGGCACACCTGCTGGCCGACAAGCTGGTGACCAAGCTGGCGCTGGAGTGGGCCGAGACCGTGAGCTTCGTGCTGGGCGATGATCTCTCCATCAAGCGGCTGAAGTTCAGCGAAGAGCTGCGCGAGCAGAACGACGATGTGCTCTCCGAAGACAGAGCCGCCCGTCTGGATGCCGACTTCGCCCTGATGACCGGTGAATTCGCCCGCTTTATCCCGGATCTCATCGCCGCTCTGGGTGGCGAGAACGAACAGTAAGCCCGCACTGCTATCGCTCTGTCACCCTATTCGCCGGGAGATTGCTCCCGGCGAAATTTTTGGGTTAAAGCAAAAATCTGAAACAAGTCTGTAGGTTGGGCTGAGTTGAGCGAAGCCCAACAATTACGAGCAGGTACACTGAACCTGTAAGAGCAAGCGAAGCTCGCGATAAGCGTGCACGCACGCTTGGGCGAGGATTAAGACATCGTTTGCACCAAGCCTTACCCTCCGTTCACTCGGCGCTCTCTTATCCGTTCATCCTGAGCTGGTCGAAGGGGCGACAATCTCGATCTGCCGGATTGATTTATTGGGCCATTCAATTCCCAACGTTCGGGTTGGTTACCCCTGCCAACAGACATGAGCGTCAAAGCTCAGATAAGCCCATGCTCTGATAGAGCATCTTCCCACAGTGCTATTTTGTTAGCGCGAAAATAAGAGTGCAGAATTTCAGTGACCCGTGGCGAATCAAGATTATTCCCAACAATTGCCGCAATGAGATATAGGGAGCTCATTTTATCCATTTTCCCTACTTGATTACCGGGCACGCAGCAACCATAACCGTCATAAGATATCCTGACCAGATAGACAGCACCCGCCCAGGTGATATCAAAATCAACAAACACCGAATCATCCTGCAAGGCCAGACTGTATTTACATGGCCGAGTCGGTATCGGCTCGCATCTGCGAATATCCATATTAGCCCCCTATCAGTTGCTGCGATTTGTTATGCATTTGATTTATACTGCACAACATCCCACGATATTAGTGAAACTTCATTCATGATAAAATTATTATAAATCTTTAATGGAACAGAAGAATCTTTAAGTAACTGTGAAAAGTGAGGGGCTATAGCAAAGTGCATTAATTGTTTCTGTTTATCCTCGCTTAGGGAATCCCACCAAGCAGGCGAAAAAACAACATCAGAAAAAATAACCAAGTAGGCAACTAGTCTATTCAAATCATAACTGCACTCTATAAACGAATTTATAAATAAATCTGAAACGGAATCTATGCTTGACCACTGCAAAGCAACATAACCTCCAACTTCATCAGAAGAAATAGTTATGCAAATATGTTGAATATGATCGAATGCTCCTTTGTTAAAAAGTGACATGCCATTGAAACAAAAGGCAGGAGCCAGAAGCGTTGAACACATTATGTCAGGGATGCTTTTTAATCTTAAAAAAATGTATTTATCCATAGTTGCTCTAACGTATGGCAAGTTATTAATTATCTCTCTAACTTCCCCTCCTATTTTTTGGATTGCTTTCTCTAAGTTCTTTTCTTGACACCATAAATGTGCTAATTCAATTTCCGGATCGTGATATTCTGGGTAGTCATGAGTCCTGATGCTTTTCATGGCGTTAATCAAACCCAAATTTCCTTCGAAACATCTTGAGGCAGCTCTAAAGTGCAAAGCAATTAATTGTTCGGTTGTTGGCTCTATTTCACATATTTCCACGCAGCGAAACAACTCGGTATCATGTTTTATGCAGAAACCATTAAACACAGTGGCTTTTGATGTGCTAATTTTTTTAGGGAAATATACAGCACAGTCATATATGTCTTGCAATTCAGAGTAATTAGGGGAGGCGAAGTAATAAACATGCGAACTACTATCCGATATCTTCCGTAAAGAAGCCTCTTGTATTAAATGTGATTTGATAGATTTTCCTCTACAGTTTGACTCGCCAAGTAAACAGCATTTATTTTTATCGGTTAGTTTATTAACTTTCTTCGACATCAATGCATAATGTGCAGACAAAGGTATTTTGTTTTTATTGAAAACTGCCATACCACCTCTGCGATTTCTAAAAATTATTAATCAATCACACCCATGATTTTCAACGCCAACCATCTTGCAATAGAATCATCATCGTAATTGCGATCAGCAAAGCGTAATCGCCCTCAATAGGCTCTGCCCATGGTCACAGGCTCCTTGTGCTTTTTGAGTCCCTAGGCTAGCGCAATCGTTTAACCGGTGAAATGGGCTCGTTTGGCAAAGATGAGCTTTATCCGACTTTTATTTATTAAATTGGTGGGCCAGCGGCAAGAAACCCAATCCCAACCCTACCCTTGAAAAGGGAGAGGAACAAAGCAACCGCATCGCGAGCTTCGCTTGCTCCTACCAATCAAACGATCTTGCGCGGTAAACGTTGGGCTTCGCTCAACTCAGCCCAACCTACGGGTTTGTGCTAACTCGTGGTCACGGATATTCGCTGCGCCCGGTGCCGCCCCGTCGGCAAAAAGCTGGCGTGCTCTGCCCCCTCGAGGCTACAATTCGCCGCCGGCCCCATCAGGTGGGGCCATCCTGACCTGAAATCAGACATCCAAGAGAGACACTATGTTCAGACCCGAGTTGCTTTCTCCAGCGGGGACGCTGAAGAACATGCGCTATGCGTTCGCCTATGGCGCCGATGCCGTCTACGCTGGCCAACCCCGTTACAGCCTGCGGGTGCGTAACAACGAATTCGACCACGACAACCTGCAACTGGGCATCAATGAAGCCCACGCCCTCGGCAAGAAGTTGTATGTGGTGGCCAACATCCAGCCCCATAACTCCAAGCTCAAGACCTTCGTGCGCGACATGAAACCGGTGATCGACATGGGGCCCGACGCCCTCATCATGTCCGATCCGGGGCTGATTATGATGGTGCGCGAGCACTTCCCGGAGATGCCGGTGCATCTGTCGGTGCAGGCCAATGCGGTGAACTGGGCCACGGTCAAGTTCTGGGAGCAGCAAGGTCTGGAGCGGGTCATTCTCTCGCGCGAACTCTCCTTGGACGAGATCGAAGAGATCCGCCAGCACTGCCCGAATATCGAGCTGGAAGTCTTCGTCCACGGCGCCCTGTGCATGGCCTACTCCGGCCGCTGCCTGCTCTCCGGCTATCTGAACAAGCGTGACCCGAACCAAGGCACCTGTACCAACGCCTGCCGCTGGGAGTACAAGGTGCACGAAGGCAAGCTCGATGAGGTGGGCCAGATCGTCCATCGCCAGGAGCCAATCCCGGTGCAGGTCGCCCCGACTCTGGGGCTGGGCCACCCCTCGGATCAGCTGGTGCTGATCGAGGAGAAAAACCGCCCGGGTGAGTTCATGACCGCGTTCGAAGACGAACACGGTACCTACATCATGAACTCCAAGGATCTGCGTGCCATCCAGCATGTCGAGCGGCTGACCAAGCTGGGGGTTCACTCGCTCAAAATCGAAGGGCGCACCAAGTCCTTCTACTATTGTGCCCGTACCGCGCAAATCTACCGTCAGGCCATCGATGATGCGGTGGCCGGTCGCCCCTTCAATCCGGATCTGTTCAAGACCCTGGAGAATCTGGCACACCGTGGCTACACCGAAGGCTTCCTGCGCCGTCATGCCCACAACGAATACCAGAATTACGACTATGGCTATTCGGTCTCCGACAGCCAGCAGTTCGTTGGCGAGATCACCGGCCGCAATGCCGAAGGGCTGGTCGAGGTCGAGGTGAAGAACAAGTTCATGCTCGGCAACAGCCTGGAGTTGATGACGCCGCAGGGCAATATCAGCTTCCAGTTGGAACAGTTGCAGAACCGCAAGGGCGAGCAGATCGATGTGGCACCGGGCAATGGACACATCGTCTATCTGCCGATCCCGGCCGAGGTGGATGTGAACTACGGTATCCTGCTGCGCAACTTTGACGGCGGCGAGAGCACCCGGCAGCCCCATGCCCCGACGGCAGGCTAAGCATGGCGCTGCTCATCACCGCTAAGTGCATCAACTGCGACATGTGTGAGCCTGAGTGCCCGAATCAGGCAATCACCATGGGAGCCAAGGTGTACGAGATCAATCCGGATCTCTGCACCGAGTGTGTCGGTTTTTACGATCACCAGACTTGCGTCAGCGTCTGCCCGATTGACTGTATCATTTGGGACCCAGATCATGTGGAGACCGAAACCCAGCTACTGGACAAGTTCGTCGCCCTGCATGGCGCATGAAGCCAAGGGTCACGCTGTTTATCAGGAGTAAGTAATGGAAAAAGTAACCATCTATGGCAAGCCGTTCTGCCCCTACTGCGACATGGCCGTGCAGCTGTGTGAACGCCAAGGCTACGACTTTGAATACATCGACATTCAGGCTCAGGGCATGAGCATCGCCGACCTGCATGAAATCGTCGGCAAACCGGTGCGCACCGTGCCGCAGATTTTCATCGGCAGCCAGCACATCGGCGGATATACTGATTTCCACAGCTATATCAAGCAATTGGATTGAGTTGTATCTGACCCGCTCTCGCACGGGCGGGTCACTCAACAACAGAACAAGGAGAGTGGCATGCAAAACATTCTGATCGTCTGCACCGGAGCCCCCTACGGCAGCGAGAGTCTCTACAATGCGCTGCGCCTGGCGATCGCCCTCAAAGAGCAAGAAGAGTGCAGCGTTGATCTGCGTCTGTTCCTGCTTTCGGACGCCGTGACCGTAGCCCTCAATGGCCAGGCCCCGACCGAAGGCTATAACCTGCGCCAGATGCTGGAGATCCTCACCGCCCAGAAGGTTCCCATGCGCCTGTGCAAGACCTGCACCGATAGCCGTGGCATCAGCGGCCTGCCGCTCATCGATGGCATCGAAACCGGCACCATGCCTCTGCTGGCCCGCTGGACCGTTGAAGCCGACAAGGTGATTAACTTCTAAGCAGTTTTGCCGAATATCTCTGCGCCAGATCACGAAAGTTGTTTACCTGACTTCCGCGCGACGGGTATAATCCGCCACGCTTTTCCCTATCCCGTTCTTTAACATCTGGTGAGTCAATTTATGCATCCTATGCTGAACATTGCCGTTCGTGCGGCCCGTAGTGCTGGTCAGGTCATTGCCAAGAACTTTGGTGACCATGCCAACGTCCAAACCGCCGAAAAAGCAAAAAACGATCTGGTAACCAACGTCGATCGTGAAGCAGAACAGACAATCGTCCGCACCCTGTTGAAGGCCTATCCCGACCACTGCATCGTCGGTGAAGAGTTTGGCGTTCAAGGCCTGGAAGGTTCCGACTATCAATGGATCATTGACCCGCTGGATGGCACCACCAACTTCGTCAAGGGTATTCCCCACGTTGCCGTCTCCATCGCCCTGCGCATCAAGGGCCGCACCGAAGTCGGTGTGGTTTACGATCCGATCCGCGACGAATTGTTCACCGCCAGCCGTGGTAACGGCGCCCAATTGAACGGCTACCGCATCCGTGTTGGTCAATCTCGCGATCTGGATGGCTGCATTCTGGCTACCTCGTTCCCGCACCGTCATCGCCACCACCTCGACGCCTACAAGAAGATGTTCAACGGCATTTTCGACCAGTGCGCCGACATCCGTCGTGCCGGCACCGCCAGCCTGGATCTGGTCTATGTTGCCGCTGGCCGCGTCGATGGCTACTGGGAGCTGGGGCTCAAGCCGTGGGATCTGGCCGCTGGTGAGTTGATCGCCCGTGAAGCCGGTGCCATCGCCACCGATTTTGTCGGCGGCCACAACTTCTACAACAGTGGCAACATCGTCTGCGGTAACCCGCGCGTCGTGAAGTCACTGCTTGCCAAGATCCGCGAAGAGTTGCCGGAATCCTTGGCCAAGTAAGCAACAGACATCTCCAAGCCCGTCCAGGTGACGGGCTTTTTTGTTAGTCATGCCCTCGTCGGCCTCTTCGTTTTCTGCAGGGAGTTGTTGTAACCATGCAAGCCAGTGCACCATCTGAGCAGGACAATTTGCACCGCAAACTGAAGTCCCGTCACCTCTCCATGATCGCCATCGGTGGCTCCATCGGTACCGGTCTGTTTGTCGCCTCCGGCGCAACCGTCGCCCATGCCGGTCCGGGCGGTGCCCTCCTGGCCTATGCGCTGATCGGCCTGATGGTCTATTTCCTGATGACCAGCCTGGGTGAGCTGGCAGCCTT
>JAYRLO010000062.1:0-12262 GCA_041905215.1 Aeromonadaceae bacterium | reverse complement strand
TAAAAATAACTGCGATTTGGTATCACTAGGGCATGAATTCACCCGATAGTATCCTCTCCATGTTTGATAGCTGGCCTCGCAGCGCACTGCAACTCTTCGGTCTGCTTGGCTTGCTCTGCCTGCAGCCGCTTTGTGCAGCCAACATCCTGGTCATCGAAAGCTATCACTACCAGCACCCCTGGGACATCAGTTACCGTCAGGCCCTGCAGCAACAGCTCGGCAAAGAGAACACCCTGCACTTCTTCTATCTCGATACCAAACGGATACCCAAGGCAGCATTCAACGAGAAGGCTAATCAGGCTTGGGCGGCCTACCGGGCACTGGCGCCTGATTTGGTGATTCTCGGCGACGACAATGCCATCAACCTGCTGGCTCTACGCATCACGGCAGACAACACTCCCGTGGTCTACCTGGGGATGAATGGCAATCCCAGAGACCATGGTTTTTATGGCGTGAAGAATCTGACTGGTGTACTCGAGCGCCCCCTGATGAAGCGCAACGTCCGCGAGATGGGACAGCTGGTTCCTGATGCCAAACGAGCCTTGATCCTGTTTGATGACAGTGAGGTCTCGCGTACCGCCATTGAGGCTGAGTTTGGTTCCAAGAACAGCCTGCAACTGGGCAACATGACCATCGACATCAAGCAGATCAACAACTACGAGTTGTGGAAACAGGAGGTGGCACAGGCCAAGAACAACGGCTACGGCCTGATCTTCGTCGGTCTGTATCACACCATCACCGATCGCCTCGGTCAGTATCAGGGGGCAGACCAGGTACTGGCCTGGACCGGGCAAAACAGCCTGGTGCCGTTATTTTCCTTCTGGGATTTCAGCATAGGCCCAAAACTGGCTCTTGGTGGCCTGGTCATCAGTGGCCCACAGCAAGGCGAGACGGCCGCCCACCTGGCCCGCCAGATCCTTGAAAGCCCCACGGATTGCCCCACGCGGTGAGTATGTATTCAGTCGATCCGCACTGGAGCACTGGAATATTCAGCTACCCGATGACATCGCCAGTCGCACCGAGTGGCGCGATTGACGCACAAAACATCGCCACCGGGCGCCGCCTAAGCGGCCAGCGGCGGTCGCTCCCCCCAGTAATTCATGGTCGCCAGCAGCGCCAGAGCCGAGGCAATGAGCGCCATGCCGATCCACTCGGCGAGTGTTGGCACATCCCCCAACTGCCACCAGGCAAACAGAAGAGCGATAGCCGGGATCGCCAGGGTATTCAAACCAGCCGCGCCAGCCGCCAGTCGCGACAACAGATGCAACCAGACGAGCCAACCCAGACCGGCGGCCAGACAGCCGTTAAACAGCAAGATGGCCCAGAATTCGGGCTGCCAATCGACCGCAGGCTGCGACCAGAAGAGTGACAAGCCATACAGCGGCACGAGACCAAACAGCAGTTGCCAGAAGGTCAGGCCGAGAGTCTCCACCCGGTGTTTCTGCCGCAACCGCTTGGCGATGATGGCAGACAGAGCCCAGCAAAAACCGGCTGCCAGTGCCAGCAGATCCCCACGCCAGCTGGGCCAGGCTTGCCATGGGGTCAGCACACAGACCAGACCGGCAAACGCCAGCAGCACGGCCCACCATTGCAAGGAACGCAACTGTTCCCCAAGAAACAGGCGCGCCAACAGCAAGGTCCAAAACGGCATTGTGTAGCAGAGGATGGTGACCTTACCGGTGCCAGCTTCCAGCAGCGCCAGGGTCGAGAAGAGGGTAAATCCCGTGGTTTGTGTCAACCCCAGACAGAGCGTCGGCCACAGTGGTGGTAATTGCCAGGAACTGCGACGCCACAACAGCAAGCCACCCAAGGTCAGCAAGGCCAGCGACAGCCGATATTCGGCCATCTGCAGGGCTGAGGCGTAGGAGAGCCCTAACTTGCTAGCTATCCAGCTGTATCCCCAGACCAGCCAGAGTCCGAGTAACAGGGTCATATCCAGAGCCGATTGCCGATTGCTCATCAACGCCGATGTCCTATTCGCGAAAGGGTCGCCAACATGCCTGTTTCAGCGGGCGGGATCAAGTCACAGAGTCCATAAGCTAGTGGAATCAGTTCTATATCCTTCAGAAAAATTCAGCTACTCGGTCGTCATAGGTAGCGGATGAAGGCATCACTGGCCAGCGGTCGCGGAGGCTTTGGCGTCATGGCCGGGGTACCCAGATACAAGAATCCGACGATCTGATCCAGCTCATGCAGCCCGAGACGTTGGTGCAGCAGTCTATCGAAAATGAACCAGCCTGAGCGCCAGATGCCGCCAAATCCCTGGGCCTGGGCAGCCATCTGCATCGCCATGACCGCACAGCCAGCCGACAGTTGTTGTTCCAGAAGCGGAACCTTGTCATGGGGCTGCATGCGAGCCACCACCGTGATGACCAACGGGGCACGCAACGGCGCCTTGCGGGCCTTCTCGATGGCATCCGGCGCCATATCCCGCGAAAGGGCAACCTCGGCGAACAACTCCCCCAGGCGCTGCCGCCCATCGCCCTGCGCCAACAAAAATAGCCACGGGTGCAATGCACCATGATCCGGAGCGCGCAAGCCAGCCTGGAGTATCCGCTCCAGCGTTTCGCCGCACGGGGCTGGCTCCTGAAGCTGGGCAATCGACTGACGTTGCAGCAATAATGAAAGAGCATCCATGATCCACCTCGGCACGAAAGGGTTGGGTTCAATTAACCGCAGACTAGGGACAGTATCCATGAAAAACAGCCCCCGGCAACCACCCCTGCCGCCCAGGGTTCCGCTTGAGGGACTGCTGGCGGAGCGCCAGATGCAAAGGCAACTTCACCAACTATTTCTCGACGATCCAACGCTATGTCTGCAGATCATCCGGCACTGGCTGGATAAGCCGCAAGACAGCAACAAAGGGCACCGGTGATGCTGAGGGGGCCAGCTCAGATCTGCAGCGCCAAGTCAGTAGCCTGCACAATAGCTACACTGGCGTCCATCTCTCGCGCCGAGCAGATCCCGCCGATCTGGTGTACCGGACGCCCCGATAGCGTCAGCACGGTCGAGATGTCCGAGTTGGACTCCTGACCGGAGCAGAGGATGACCTGATCCACGGGCAATGTCTTCGTCTCTTCGCCATGCCGGATGTGCAAACCACCGTCGTCAATCCCCAGATAGTGCACATCACTCCACATGAATACTCCGGCTTGTCGCAACTGCTGACGTTGCAACCAGCCAGTGCTGTAGCCCAAACCATCTCCCACCTTGCCGCTACGGTGTTGCAGCAACCAGAGCGTTCGAGGGTTGGCAAGCGGCTCGGGCTCCCCAATACCACCGGGCAATGCCAATGTAGTGTCGATCCCCCAGCGAGCCAACCAGGGCTCCCGCGCTAGCGTCTGCGTCCCCAGCAGATAATGGGCTAGATCGAAACCAATGACACCAGCGCCCAGGATCGCGATCCGCTTGCCCAGCGGCTGTGGCTCTTCCAGCACCTGCTGATAGGTCAAGACCTTGGCGTGCTCGATACCCGGAATGTCCGGCAGGCGAGGTACCACACCGGTGGCGACCACATATTCATCAACCTGCAGGCTCAGCAAACTGTGGCCATCCTGCCTAGCACCCAACACCAACTTGACTCCCGCAGCCTGCAGACGTTGCTGAAAATAACGGATCGTCTGCATGAACTCCTCCTTGCCGGGGATCTGCCTGGCCAGTAGCAGTTGGCCACCCAGCTCGTTACGCTGCTCATACAGGGTAACCTTGTGTCCTCGCTCGGCCGCCTGGCATGCGAAGGCCATGCCCGCCGGACCACCACCGATCACGGCCAACCGCTTGCTGCTGCGGGCCGGGCGACTGATGCGTACGGTTTCATGGCAAGCCATTGGATTCACCAGGCAACTGATGACATTGCCTTCGCTGACCCGATCCAGACAGCTGAGATTACACGCAACGCAGCGGTTGATGGCGGCGCCATCACCGCGAGCCGCCTTACTGACAAACTCGGGGTCAGCCAGCAACGGGCGAGCCAACGCCACCAGTTGAGCCTCGCCACTGGCCAGAATGGACTCGGCAATCTCGGGGAAGTTGATGCGATGCGTGGCAATCAGGGGGACAGATAACTGATCGCGCAACAGACCGGTCACCCAGCTAAAGGCCCCCGGTGGCACCGAGCTGTCCAGCGTGGGGATCCGCGACTCCTGCCAACCAATTCCGGCGCTGATGAGATTGACGCCAGCCGCGACCACCGCCTGCCCTAATTGAACAACCTCCTGGCGCGTGGCCCCCTGCTCGACCAGCTCCAGCATCGACAGACGGTAGATCAGGATGAAATCGTGGCCAACCGCCTGCCGGATCGCCTGGATCACCGCCAGCACCAGGGCCATGCGCCCGGCTAGGTCCCCCCCCCACCCATCCTGACGCAGATTGGTTCGCCGCGATAAGAACTGATTGAGCAGGAAGCCCCCCGCCCCAGTCACTTCGATACCATCGTAACCGGCCTCCCGCGCCAAGGTTGCCGAATAGGCAAAGTCGCGGATCAACTGGTGGATCTGCGGATCGGTTAACTCATGGGGCGTAAACGGGTGGCCCGGTGCCCGCAGGGGCGATGGGGCTACCGCCAACGGATGCTGGGCATAACGGCCAGCATGCAGCAGTTGCAGAGCGATTTTGCCCCCCGCCTCATGCACGGCCCTGGTCAGGATCTGATGAGTCTTCAGATGGCGCGGCGCACTCAGTTCGGCGGCATCCAGTTGACGGCAGCCGCGGAGCGTCGGAGAGACCCCCCCGGTGATGATGAGTGCCACCTGATTCTCGGCACGCAGACGGTAAAATGCCGCCAGCCGCTCGACCCCATGGGATGCGGCCAGCAGTCCGGTCTGCATGGCCCCCATGACCACCCGGTTTTTTAGCTGGGTAAACCCAAGATCCAGGGGGGCGAACAGGTGGGGATAGTGCGACATGGCAGCTCCTGCAGGACGTATGCAACGGTTTGAGGATAGTAACCCCGGTTCCATGCGGCAAAAGCGATTCCCCCATTCGTGGTCGCGATCGCATCCTTGGTATTTTCCCTGCACAGCCCCATAATGGGGCTCTTTACATTCCGGAGATGAGATACGGATGGCTACCATTTTTCGCCCATTCAAATGGCTACTGCAAACACTCTGGCGCGGGTTGAACTTCACCCGCCAACTGGTGATCAACCTGTTGTTTCTGGTGCTGCTCGTGCTGGTCATCCTCGCACTGAGCCACGACGAACAGGAGCAACTCAAACTCGAATCCGGAGCCCTGGTGCTCAATCTCTCCGGTCAGCTGGTTGAGCAGAGCAGCATCGAGGAGCCCTCCAGCCGCCTGATGAAAAAATGGCTCGACGGCGATGAGAAGCCAACCGAAACCCTGGTCAGCGATGTGGTCTATGCCATTGACCAAGCGGCCAAGGATCCCAATATCAAAGGGATAGTCCTGCAGTTGCAGGATCTGGAGTCCAGCAATCTGAGCAAACTCGGACAAATCACCCAGGCTCTCGATAACTTCCGCCGCAGCGGTAAACCGGTCGTGGCCAGTGGCGACTTCTTCGTTCAGCATCAGTATCTGCTGGCCGCCCATGCCAACCAGATCCTGCTCGATCCGGCGGGTGCCGTGATGCTGCAGGGGCTTGGGCTGTATAACTTCTACTACAAGTCAGCTCTGGATAAGTTCAACATCACCCCCCACGTCTTCCGCGTCGGTACCTATAAGTCGTTCGTCGAACCCTACACCCGGGATGACATGTCACCCGAGGCCCGCGAGGCGAACAGCCGCTGGCTGAATCAGCTATGGCAGGCCTATGTCAAGGATGCCGCCTCGGCTCGCAAGATCGCCGCCGATGCCATCAGTCCGAGCAAGGAACAACTGCTGCAGCGACTCAAGGCCGCCCAGGGCAATGCGGCTACCTATGCGCTGCAGCAAAAGCTGGTCGATAAACTGGCAACCCGCGACCAACAAATAGCGCTGATCGCCAAGTTTGCCGGCAAGGCCGATGACGATGTGGGTTATCGCCATGTCACCCTCCGTGACTACCTGCGCCACCAGCCCGATCGCTACGCTGACCAGCACAAACCACGCATCGGTCTGATTGTCGCCGCCGGCACCATCCAAAATGGTGAGCAGCCCCCCGGCACCATTGGCGGCGAATCACTCTCCCGACTGCTGCGCTCCGTGGTCCATGATGACGCCATCAAGGCGTTGGTGCTGCGCATCGATAGCCCGGGAGGCAGCGCCTTTGCCGCCGAACAGATCCGCAGCGAACTGCAGGCCATCCAGGCCGCAGGCAAGCCGGTCGTCGTCTCCATGGGCAGCATGGCCGCATCCGGTGGCTACTGGATCGCCGCCGATGCCGACCGCATCGTGGCCGAACCCACCACCATCACCGGCTCCATCGGCGTCTTCGGCTTGTTCGCCTCCATCGACAAGGCGCTGGAGTATGTCGGCATCCACACCGACGGCATCGCCACCACCGACTTTGCCGGTATCGATCCGAGTCGGCCATTGCCGGACCACGTGAAGCAGGTGATCCAGATGAATGTCGAGAACACCTACCAGCGCTTCATCCAGTTGGTGGCCAAGGGTCGCAACATGACTCCGCAAGCCGTCGACAAGATAGCGCAAGGGCGGGTCTGGAGTGGTCTGGATGCCAAGGAGCTCGGCCTGGTCGATGAGTTGGGATCCCAGCCCGAGGCCATTGCTGCCGCCGCCAATCTGGCCAAGTTGCCCAACTACCAGGTTGAGCTGATTGAGCCGGAGCTCTCGACCTCCGAGCAACTGATGAAGCAACTGCTGGCCAAGGCCTCCGTCGTGCTGGCTCCCGCCGCCGTCCAGCAGTTGGCTGATTTGTTCGGTCAGGGCCAGGCCGCGCTGGCGCCACTGCAACGACTGGATGATCCGCAGGGGCAGTATGTTCTAAGTCCTGTCGTCGCCCCATGACTCATCAGGTCGGCTTGACCCGCTGACCATGACTTGGCAAAACCCCGTGCTTACGCCGGGGTTTTGTTTTTGGTGCGGAGACTTATAATCTCAGCCGCCGACACTCCTGGCAGTCACAGCACAGAGCCCTCCATGAAGAAGAAGATCTATATCGCCTATACCGGCGGCACCATCGGTATGCAACGCTCCCAGCAAGGCTACATACCCCAGCCCGGATTCATGGCCGACTGTCTGGCGGGAATGCCTGAATTCCATCGCCCCGAGATGCCAGACTACGAGATCCACGAGTATGAGCCACTCATCGACTCCTCGGACATGACCCCGGCCGACTGGCAACGTATCGCCGAAGATATTCGCGACCATTACGATGCCTATGATGGCTTTGTCGTCTTGCATGGCACCGACACCATGTCGTTTACCGCTTCGGCCCTCTCCTTCATGCTCGAAGGCCTCGGCAAGCCGGTCATCATCACAGGCTCCCAGATCCCGCTGGCCGAATTGCGCTCGGATGGCCAGCAGAACCTGCTCAATGCCCTGTTTGTGGCCGCCAACTATCCGATCCACGAGGTGGCGCTCTACTTCAATAATCAGCTGTTCCGCGGTAATCGCAGTACCAAGGTACACGCCGATGGTTTTCACGCCTTTGACTCCCCCAACTTCCCGCCACTGCTGGAAGCCGGGATCCAGATCCAGCTGGTCGCGGGAACGTTGGGCAGCCCCAGCGACAAGCCACTACAGCTGCATTCGGTCACCCCGCAGCCCATCGGGGTGGTGACCCTCTATCCGGGAATTTCGTTCGAGGTGATCGCCAACCTGCTGCGCCAGCCGGTCAAGGCGTTGATCCTGCTGACCTATGGGGTTGGCAATGCCCCGCAAGACGAGCGGCTACTCGGTCAACTGCGCGAGGCATCCAAGCGCGGCGTCATACTGCTCAACCTGAGCCAGTGCCTGCGGGGGCGAGTCAACATGGGGGGCTATGCCACCGGTAACGCCCTGGCCGAAGCCGGAGTCATATCAGGTTTTGACATGACCACCGAAGCGGCCCTGACCAAGCTGCACGTCCTGTTGAGCCAGGATCTGGCACCGGAGCGCATCCGCGCGCTGATGCAGCAGGATCTGCACGGTGAATTGACTGCCGACTAGCCATCCGTCGGGCATCGCTCACCTAGACGTGCAGCAAGCACAAAAACAATCAGGGAGGCCTAAGCCTCCCTGATTCATTGCGGTGTGCAATACACGCGGCACTCTTACTTCGCCAGTAGTTCCAGGTCTTTCTTGACCACAGCGGCCGGCAACGGGATGTAACCATCCTTCTCGACGATTTCCTGGCCGGTCTTGGAGAGCACCATCTTCAGGAATTCCAGTTGCATCGGATCCAGCGGCTTGTTCGGCTGCTTGTTCACGTAAACGTACAGGTAACGAGAGAGCGGATAGGTGCCCTTGATGGCGTTTTCGTGAGTCGGCTCGATGAAGGTCTTGCCACCATCCTTGGACAGAGGCAAACCACGCACGCCGGAGGTCACATAGCCGATGCCTGAGTAGCCGATACTGTTCAAGGATGCAGAGACAGACTGCACCACGGAGGCAGAGCCCGGCTGCTCGCTGACGGTATTCTTGAAGTCGCCCTTACACAGCGCGTGCTCCTTGAAGTAACCGTAGGTACCAGAGACGGAGTTACGACCAAACAGCTGGATGTCCTTGGAAGCCCAGTCACCGGTCAGACCCAGATCACCCCAGGTGCTGACGTTGATGGTACCGCCACACTTCATGGTGCTGGAGAATACGGTATCCAGTTGCAGCATGGTCAGACCCTTGATGGGGTTATCCTTGTGCACGAAGACAGCCAGGGCATCGATGGCAACCGGGATGGCAGTCGGCTTGTAACCGAAGCGCTTCTCAAAGGCTTCGATCTCGCCTTCCTTCATCTTGCGGCTCATCGGGCCAAGCTGGGCTGTGCCTTCGGTCAGGGCTGGTGGAGCCGTTGAGGAGCCAGCGGCCTGGATCTGGACGTTGACGTTCGGATAGACACGCTTAAATTCTTCGGCCCACAGGGTCATCATGTTGGCCAGAGTATCAGAGCCTACAGACGAGAGGTTGCCGGAGATCCCGGAGACCTTTTCATAGTCGTGCAATCCAGCATCTACCGCGGCCCAACTGTTGGCGGACAACACGGCGGCTGCAAAACCAATGGCACTAACCAGCTTGTTGAATTTCATTCACTCTCTCCACTAGAACGGAATGTCCTTGTTTGACGTGGCTCAGTATTGCCAGCCGACGTGACAAATTTACTAAGCTCGTATGACAGTTATATGACAATCGACAATCTTTTACGGCATCCGCTCCTGTCGAACACCAAGCGCGAGACGACGTGAATACTTGCCTGTACCTCGATGATGGCAGCATCCCCGCGGCTAACGCTCTGCTTTTGGTCCAGACGTCATCCCGGCTCCACTCAGCACAGCGGCAAGGTAGCGCTAAGCTGACCCTCTGCGCCAGGGATGGCGCGGTGGAGCCCCCATGGACGGGTTCACGGCGAGTCAGCGTGAGCTACCTTGTCGATGGCGCATCCTTAGAATTGGCTATCGAGATGCTCAACAGATTACGAGGAGAGAGCCATAAAAAACCGCCCGGTTGAGGCCGGGCGGTTTATCCATGGCGAACGTGCACAGGGCAGAGCTGATTAGCGCACCACCAGACGGGCCGGAATGACGAAGCTAAAACAGCTCCCCTTGCCCGGCTCGCTCTGCACCTCAAGCTGGGCATCGTGGTGACTCAAGGCGTGCTTGACGATGGCCAGCCCAAGTCCGGCACCACCAGTCTGCCGCGAGCGGGCCCGATCGACCCGATAGAAGCGTTCAGTCAGCTTGCCCAGATGTTCAGGTGCTATCCCCTCACCCTCATCGGTCACGGCAAAACAGGCGCGACCGCCCAAACGCTGCCACTCGACCCGGATGTGTCTGCCCGGCGGGGTGTACTTGATCGCGTTGTTGACCAGATTGGTCAGCGCACTGCGCAACTGTTCGCCGTCCCCGTGGATCGTGAGCGACCGGTCGACGATGAATTCAAACTGGTGCGCCGCCTCACCACTGAGGGTGCGAGCCTCCTGCTCCAGCAGGCTGAGCATGGCCGGTACATCGACCACCCGGTTCAAATCAATATCCGGAGCCGCCTCGATCCGTGACAGGGCCAATAGCTGATTGACCAGGGTATCCATGCGGATCGTCTGCTCCAGCATCACCCGCTGCATCTTGCCCCACAGGGCGGGCGAAGGCGGCTCCTCCGCCATCTCCAGATAGCCTTTGAGCACTGTCAGCGGAGTACGCAACTCGTGGGAGACGTTGGCCACGAAGTTCTTGCGCATCGCATCGAGACTCTTCAGATGGGTGATGTCCCGAACCACCACCATCGACTGATCTTCGGTGTAGGGCATGATGCGAAACTCGAGGATCCGCTCCTCGTTGACCGGCGAGGGGATCTCCAGGGGTTCATCGAATGATTTTTTCTTGAGGTAGGCGACAAAGCTGGGGCTACGGATCAGGTTACTGATGTTCTGTCCGGCATCTTCCGGCCAGCGAAAACCGAGCAACTGCCCGGCCAACCGGTTACACCAGACGATGCTGCCATCAATGCGACAGACCACGGCCGCATCGGGCAATGCCTCCGCCCCCTCACGAAAACGACGGATCACGCTGGCCAGCTCACGACGACGCTGACGATGACGCAGCTGCATGCGATGGATGCCGTTGAAGATGTACTCCCAGGTGCCAGGCCCCTGCGGCGGCACCAGACTGCGATCCTTCCACAACCAATCCGCCAGTTTCTTCTGGTAGTAGTAGAGCCAACACAAATGCAAGACGGTAGCGAGCAGCAGACAGAGCAGCCACTCACCGGTTATCAACCCAAGCAATAAAGCAGGCGGATAGATGACGTACAGACTCTTGCGGATGAGTCGACCCCAGGAGTAGGGTTCCAGCATGCTCTTCCTCGATGACGAGATTAATAACGGGTGGAGAAACGATAACCCGAGCCGCGCACAGTCTGGATCAACTCATCGTGACCGGCTAGCGAAACCGCTTTGCGCAGGCGCCGGATATGCACATCGACGGTTCTATCCTCGACATAGACGTTGGTGCCCCAGACGTTGTTGAGCAACTGCTCGCGACTGTAGACCCGCTCCGGATGCGTCATGAAGAAGTGTAACAGGCGGAATTCGGTCGGCCCCAGATCCAGGGCTTGCTCGTTGACGGTGACCCGATGGGAAACCGGATCCAGCTTCAACCCCTGCACCTCAATCACCTCTTCGGTGGCCGTCGGCACGGCGCGGCGGATCACCGCCTTGAGACGGGCCGTCAGCTCCTTCGGCGAGAAGGGCTTGGTGATGTAATCATCGGCCCCCACTTCCAATCCGCGCACCTTGTCTTCCTCTTCGCCGCGCGCGGTGAGCATGATGATCGGGATCTGGCGGGTCAGTTCGTCCTGCTTCATCTGCTTGATGAACTGGATACCACTGCCACCCGGCAGCATCCAGTCGAGCAGGATCAGATCCGGGAATGGCTCGACAACCTGGGCCACCCCTTGGGCAAAGTCAGCCGCCTCGATCGGTTCAAAACCGTTCTGCTCCAGCACAAAACATAACATCTCCCGGATCGGGGTTTCATCTTCGACGACCAGTACTCTTCTTGACATGGTGTTAGCCTTTTTAAATGACGCTCCGTGTATTTGCTTGCGGCATTATTGGAACTTTTCATGACAGTTTTATGACTATGCGCCCTCGAGTGCAAAATCTTTATCCAAATCAAGGGGTCATCCACACCCGCAATGGCTTCATGGTCGGGCGCGCCCCTTCGCGACGGCAAGCAGTCGTCAGACCGGAAGTAACACCCGGCTTTCGCCGCCCCCCAGCGCCTCGATACGGATCTGTACGCCAATCCGCTCCACCAGGGTCTGCACGTGAGAGATGACGCCAATCTGCCGTCCGGTGGACTGCAACGAGTCCAGGCAGGCTAACGCCGTATCCAGACTCTCCGGATCCAGGGTCCCGAACCCCTCGTCGATAAACAAAGACTCCACCTGGGTCTCCTTGCTGGAGAGGGAAGCCAAGCCCAGTGCCAGCGCCAGTGAGACCAGGAAGCTCTCACCACCGGAGAGCGACTCAACGCCGCGGATCTCATCCCCCATATCCCGATCGACTACCTGCAATGCCAGATCGGTCCCCGGTACTCGCTGCAACTGATAGCGCGGAGCCAGCTCGTTGAGATGGTCATTCGCCACCAGCAGCAGCCGCTCCAGAGTCAGACTCTGGGCAAAGGTGCGAAATTTGGCACCGCTGGCCGATCCAATCAGCTCGGCCAGCCCGCAC
>JAYRLO010000061.1:0-12334 GCA_041905215.1 Aeromonadaceae bacterium | reverse complement strand
GCCCCCGTTGCATTAGCGCGTCTACTCAGCTCTGGCTTGGCGGTACATAACCTTCAATCTGTACGTCACCATCCTCGAATAGATAGCTGACCATTTCGGCTTGCAGCAGTGCCCGGTGCTCTGCATTCATCATGTTCAGTTTTTTTTCGTTGATCAGCATGGTCTGCTTTTTCTGCCATTCACTCCACGCCTCCTGACTGATGTTGTCGAAGATGCGTTTGCCGATCTCTCCGGGTATGAGTTGGAAAGGCATGCCAGGGGCTTCTTTTTTCAGTCGTTGACAGAATACGGTACGGCTCATGGATCCCTCTGCTGGTTATTGTGGCGGATAGGTCTACAGGGCATGGCTATCGTGGCATCAATGCATCTGTGTGCCCGGTTGTCCACGTTATACCAGAGTCGATGCTTTGGCTCCACGCTACCGAGCAGACAGGCTTGTGAGTGGGTGCTCACTGGGGAGCTTGATAAGAATTCGCATTTGGTGCGGCGTAAAACTTGTCTCTGGCGCATCTATGGCCCATTGTAAAATTGCCCCTCACTGATAGGAGTTTCGAATCATGTTGACCGCTGCAAGTGTTGAACGGCTGAACAAGCAGATTAATCTGGAGCAATTCTCCTCCAATCTCTACATGCAGATGAGTGCCTGGTGTGATCATCAGGGTTACACCGGATGTGCCGCCTTTTTGCGAGAGCACGCCCTCGAAGAGCTGCAGCACATGTATAAACTCTTCGATTACGTCTGTGAAACCGGCGCTTTGGCGCAATTGGCTGCAGTCGAGGCACCATCGGCAACTTATGATTCACTGGCCGAGGTGTTTCGCCTGATCTACGAACATGAGCTGATGATCACCCGCTCCATCAACAAGCTGGTGGCTGCTGCCCTGGCTGAGGAGGATTTCAGTACCTTCCAGTTCCTGCAGTGGTATATCAGTGAGCAGCATGAGGAGGAGCGGTTGTTCAAGGGGATCCTTGACAAGATTTCGGTCATCGGACTCGATGGCAAGGGGATCTACTTCCTCGACAAGGAGATCCGTAAATTAGCCGGAAAGGCCGAGTCGGCTGCTGGTTGATGATCTCTTGAGCCGGCCTGGGCATGGCCTGTTATCAATAGTTTTTCGTTGGCACCTCCGGGCTTGGGTCCCGGGGGTGTCGTTTTTCTGATGTTTTGATGGTTGTTTGAAACGAAATGATGGAATCCGGTGATCCCGCCCTGTTGAATGTACCCAGGTCAGATCGTGGTGGGCTACCCATCAGGCGTCGAGGTTGGCGACAGCGATTATTGATGTTCTGCGGCTTGTTGTGCGTGATGCTGGGGCTGCTCGGCGTTGTGTTGCCGTTGCTGCCTACTACACCATTTTTGCTGGTAGCTGCCGCCTGCTTTGAGCGCAGTTCCCCGCGGTTACAGCATTGGCTGTTTTCTAATCGCCTGTTTGGTGATGATTTGCGCCGTTATCGCAACGGTGAAGGCATGCCGCGACGGGGCAAGATAGTGCTACTTATCATGCTCTGGGGGGCGGTTGGCTTCTCGCTCTGGCGGTTGGCATCCGAGCCTCTGTGGTGGCTGTTGTTACTGCTGATTTGTGGCGCTGTCACGGTTCATATCCTGCGCATTCCCTGCCGCCATTAATTGAATCTCTGGATGTCCCATGGACTCATCTTCGGTTGACGGCTACCCGCGCTTGATAAATTTCCGGATGGGGGCTGGGAGTCCTATCTCCTGCAACTGCTCTGGTGTGAACCAGGACTGATAGCTCGCCTGAGGTTCTTGGCAGCTGAGTTGCCACACCTCGGCCTGCAACTTGTAGTGGCTGAAGGTGTGGTCAAATTTCCCCTTGAGTGTTCCCTCTGCCGGAGTCCCGGTGCCCTGAAGTTCAGGCAGACACCAAAGGCCGCCCCAGATCCCCTCCGGTGGCCGTTTCTCCAGTAGCAGCTTGCCATCCTGTTCCTGCCAGGCGAAGGCGCCTGTGCGCGTCGGAATGACTCTCTTGGTTTTCGGTGTCGGCAGTTGGTCGACGCGATCGCTCTGTCTGGCGATACAGGCGAGCTGAAATGGGCACTCATCGCAGCGAGGTGCTCTGGGAGTACATAGGGTTGCCCCCATGTCGAGCAGCCCCTGGGCAAAGGCTCTATTGTTGGATTCTGGTGTGTAGTTGTGTGCTAGATCCCAGAGGGTATTGATGACGGCGCTGCTGCTTAATTGCCCCTCGATACCGAATAGACGGCAGAACAGCCGTTTGACATTGCCGTCGACAATCGGCCCGTACTCATCATAGGCAAAGGCTGCTATGGCCCCTGCCGTGTAGCGCCCCACGCCTGGGATCTGCTGGAGCTCGGTCAGTGTTCGGGGAAAGAGGCCTCCACAGACATCGACCAGATAGCGGGCAGCTTTTTGCAGATTTCGGGCGCGGGAGTAGTAGCCGAGCCCTTGCCAGATGGCCATCACCCGATCCTCGGGGGCCTCGGCCAAGGTCTCGATATCGGGGAATGTCTGCATCCACTTGGTAAAGTAGGGGATGACTGTCGTAACTTGTGTCTGCTGCAGCATCACCTCGGAGACCAGTACCCGATAGGGTGTCGGTTCGATCTGCCATGGCAGGTCGTGGCGACCATGGCAGGCCTGCCATTGCAACAGCGTGGTGGCAAATAGTTCTGGGGCGATCGGGGTCATCTGCTCGGCTATGTTCTCAGTGGGGGGGGCTATCTAGCCCTGATGGCTCGTGATTGCATCATAGGGATGTGAGGCTGTAAACCATGCCAATTGCTCTTCTCTCCATCATGGCGGCTGCTTTTTATGCACTTTATTTTCGGTTCAGACCGTTACGGACTTGCACCGACGACCTATCTTTGGATAATTCGCTCTCCCCATTTGATCCAGAGACATGTTGATGACCGAAGATAACCAGCCTGAGATGACCGAAGCCGGCCAACTTATGCGCCGTATTCGCAGTTTTGTCCGTCGCGAAGGACGTCTGACCAAGGGACAGGAGCGTGCGCTCACCGAGCTGTGGCCGGTCATGGGCGTCGAGTTTACCGGTGAAATGCTGGACTTGGCCGCGCTATTTGGTCGTGACGCTCCCGTGGTGCTGGAGATCGGTTTTGGTATGGGGGCCTCGCTGGTGGAGATGGCCCAGGCGGCCCCGGAAAAGAATTTTATCGGCATTGAGGTGCATCGTCCTGGCGTGGGTGCCTGCTTGTCCTCGGCCGCTGAGGCGGGGGTGACCAATTTGCGTCTCTTCTGTCACGATGCGGTAGAGGTTCTGGAGCAGATGATCCCGGAGCAGAGCATCGACACATTGCAGCTCTTCTTCCCGGATCCATGGCATAAGTCACGCCATCACAAGCGGCGGATTGTGCAGCCGGCATTCGTTGAGATGCTGCGGCCACGCCTGAAGTTGGGCGGCGTATTCCATATGGCGACCGATTGGCAAAACTATGCCGAGCACATGCTCGAAGTGATGCAGGTTGCACCTAACTTCAGCAATACATCCGAGTTCGGCGATTATGTTCCGCGTCCGGACAGTCGTCCGCTGACTAAGTTTGAACGACGTGGACATCGTTTGGGTCATGGCGTTTGGGATCTGGTTTTCCAACGTATTAACTGATTTTTTACTGTCAACACCAGGAGAGTTCTATATGGCACAACGTAGCCGCCGTCTGCGCAAGAAACTGCGCATCGACGAGTTTCAAGAGCTGGGTTTTGAATTGAGCTGGAATTTCCCGGCTGGCACGGCAGAAGCGCAACTCGATGCGGTGATTGATGCGTTCATTCTCGAGGTGATCGAGGCGCGTCAACTGGCATTCGCCGGGAATGGTCATCTGGGTTGGGAAGGCTTGGTCTGTACCCAGAAGATCGGCAAATGCAGTGATGAGGATATCAAGGCTTGTTGCGAATGGCTCAAGCAGAAGGGAATGGAGAATATCAAGCACTCCAACCTGTTTGATGTCTGGTACGGAGATCTGGTTTCGGCCTGATGTTCCAGCTTCTTAAAAAAATCCCGCCGTTTGGCGGGATTTTTTTATCCGGCAACTTTAATTGCCGGGTTGCAGTAACTGCAGGGCACTCAACAGGGCTTCGGGTTCGGCTCGATGACGGAAATCCTCGTCGACGAAGGAGTAGATAACCTTGCCCTTGCTGTCAATCAGGTAGCTGGCAGGCATCGACATCTCGTAGGAGCGTCCGGGTACATAGCCTGGCAAGTCGATGCCTAACTGTTCCATCGCATCTGTCATCACCTCGGGCAGTGTCATCACCAGACCGCAGGCGCGAGCTGCTGACAGCTCCGGATCGCTGAATAGGGTGTAGCTCAAACGATTGCATCGTTGCGTCGAAAAATTGAGTTCAGCATCCTGACCGATGACGGGGATGAAGCGGGCGCCGAGCGCCTGGATCTTGGGTAACAGAGCATTGAATGCACGCAGCTCGAGGTTGCAGTAGGGGGACCAGTGACCACAGAAGAATGAGACGATCAGCGGACTGCGGCCAAGGATCCGCGCCAACGAGAAGCGAGCACCACTCCCGTCCGTCAGCTCCAGAGCTGGGAATGCATCGCCGACACGCAGGGCATTGTCCGACCAGCCTGCGCGTTTGAGGCTCGTGAAGGATAGCTCCATCGCCTGGCGAATATCCGGCGGGAAATGGGCTGCGCGCCAGGCGCGTTGTGCCGCGAGCTCGGTTTGTAAAGCCATTCGCTGCTCCTGCCACAACAGTGGCGATGTTCATTGTGTTGTCTGTCAGTATCGTGGGCAGAACCGGAGTAGGCAAGCAACGCCGGGTTTATCTGATTATTTTCTCTGCATATTTGTGCTGGATGCCGCGATAACGAGCAGTGGTGTCTAATAGCGGTGGCTACTTTAGGGTTCCATGAAGCCTTCAAGCAAGACATTCAGGTAACGGTGCCCCAATTCAGTGACCCGCCAGACATCTCCATCATCTGCTAGCAACTCCTTCCGGATGGCGGCTTGCATCCGGGAGGCGATCTGTGTCAGCGGGAGCCCTGTGCGGTCCATGAACTCCTGCTTTGGGCAGGGTTCGAACAGGCGAAAACGATTCATAAAATATTCAAATGGCAGTTCATCGGGTTGAACCTGCCAGCGTTGATCGAGGTAGGGGCGATCCGGATCCAGATAGCCCTTGGGATGTTTGATCTTGACTGTTCTGTGGATGGCGTCAGTTTGCGGATCGGTCAGCTTGCCGTGGGCTCCGCAGCCGATCCCCAGATAATCGCCAAAGCGCCAGTAGTTGAGATTATGCCGGCACTCGAAGCCCGGTTTGGCATATGCCGAGATTTCATATTGGCGATAGCCTGCTGCCAGCAGTAATTCATGGCCGCGCTCCTGGATCTCCCACAGGGTGTCATCCTCGGGCAACCGAGGGGGGCGGGCACCAAAGGCGGTGTTCGGCTCTATCGTCAGTTGATACCAGGAGAGGTGCGGCGGGGCGAGGGCAATGGCCTGGCGCAGATCGTCCAGTGCCTGCTCCAGTGTCTGGTCGGGCAAGCCATGCATCAGATCCAGATTGAAGCTGCGCAACTTCAGTCCATCGGCCTGATGAGCTGCGGCCACGGCCTGCGCCGGGTCGTGGATGCGCCCCAGCTTCTGTAAATGCAGTGGATTGAAACTCTGTATGCCGATGCTGAATCGGTTGACGCCAGCGCTCTGATAACCGGCAAAGCGGCCTGCTTCGACGGTTCCCGGATTGGCTTCCAGTGTGATCTCGATATCACCATCAAATGGGATGCGCTCCCGGATCCCGGCCAGAAGTTGGCCGATGGCTTGTGCCGAGAAGAGACTCGGTGTGCCACCCCCGATGAAGATCGAGCTGAGTGTTCGTCCGGCCACCAAGGGCAGATCCGCACTCAAATCGTCGAGCAGGGCCGAGACATACTCGGCTTCCGGGATGGCCTGTTTTTGGGCATGGGAGTTGAAGTCACAGTATGGACACTTCTGGACGCACCAGGGGATGTGTACATACAGCGCCAGAGGCGGTAGCTGCAGAGCCGGAGGCGTTGCCACGCTTAGTAGATCTCCTGAAGTCGGGCGATCAGCTCTTTGAGCGCCTTGGCGCGATGGCTGAGCTGATTCTTCTGTTCGGCGGGCAACTCGGCGGCGGTGCAGGCAGTTTCCGGGACGAAGAATACCGGGTCATAGCCGAAGCCATTTTCACCCTGGGGCTTGGTGACTATGTGCCCTTCCCAGCTCGCCTGGCAGATGATCGGCGTTGGATCGTCGGCATGACGCATGAACACCAGAACACACCAGAAGCGGGCGGTTCTCAGTACCGGAGGCAGGAAGGAGAGCTCTTCGAGCAGCTTGGTCAGGTTATCCTCGTCGCTGGCGTCTTCACCGGCAAAGCGCGATGAGTAGACACCCGGTGCGCCGCGCAAGGCATCCACCTCGAGACCCGAGTCGTCGGCTATGGCTGGCAGACCGGTGACGCGGGCCGCATGACGCGCCTTGATGATGGCGTTCTCGACGAATGTGGTGCCGGTTTCCGGTACGCTTTCCACCAGAAAATCACTCTGCGGCATTACCTTGAAATCCATTCCTGCCAGCATGGCATTGAGCTCGGCTACCTTCTTTTTATTTCCGGTAGCCAATACCAATCGGTTCATCTTGCTTACTCCCTACGATAGATGGCGGCAATGATAGCGATATCGCCCGGCAAAGCCAAAAAAAGCGCGTCAGCAGCAGTAATGCTTGTCAGTTAAGAGGTTCGGGAGAGACAACCTCTCTCGCCAACCCGCCGTAAACCCTTCCCTTGGGGCTCAATGGCGGCATCCCTGCCGCCAACGGTTGGCGCAAAAGGCTGTCTCTCCTTCGCTAACTGACTGGCATTGCGTCAGCAGCAGGTTCTGTGCTCTTCATGCCGCGATCATGAGAGCAGATCATGACAAGGAGAGGAGCAGGCAGTAGCATGGAGAACATGATGCGCCCTGAGCCGGCAAGTAGAAAAGGATATCGAACAATGCGTTTTCTTTCGTGGATTGGTTGCCTGATGGCCCTGGTCGGCGGCTTGAGTGGTTGCCAGCAGACTCAAGTCGCGACATCTCAGGAATCGGCGCCTCGCCTCACCGGCCAGGAGCTTACCATGGCGCAGAATGGCGGCAGTGTGACCCTCAAGGTTGGGGAACAAGTCGCCTTGGAGTTACCTGGTTCCCCCCAATCTGGATACCAGTGGCAGGTGGAGAAGGTGCCCGCCGATTTGGTCAGAAAGCAGGCCAGTAGCTATGAGCCGGCACAGAAATCCGATGTCTGTGGCATGCAGCGACTGCAATTTTCCGCTCAGGGTGAAGGGCGGGGGTTGCTGACGCTGGCCTATCGGCCGACCGATGGCCATGACGAAGTGGCCAACTATTACACCCTGCACCTGAAAGTGGTGCGGTAAGCCGTGCGTTTTGGTTCGATGCCATCCCCTGGAGAGTGACTCATGCTGTCAACCCTGCTCCTACTCAGCTCGTTTACCGAATTTATGGCGCAGCAGCTCAGCGCACAAGTGGATGAGGGGGTAAACCGCGAGCCCAAACAGCAGTTGGTGGAATACCAAGGCACTAGCATTCAGTTCATTCACCAATACTGGCGTATCCAGCCGGACTCTATCTGTGCCAATCGGCGGGGAGAGGCCGATTTCGATCGCTGTCGCCAGCAGGCCCAGGCGTTGTTTGCGGCCAGTTGTCAGCAGTTGAGTGCGGCGAATGGGCAAGCCAATGCCTCAGCGCAACGAGCCATGTACTGTGCGGCGGCGGGAACCGGAGCTGAGATCGCGACCGCCGCCGCATCGGCTGGCCATAGCAGCGAGCCGCCCAAGGTGGATCTGCAGCAGGGGCGGCGGGATTGTCATCGCCTGCAGTTTAAAGCCATGTTCTCGGATGATGCGCAGCTGCGGGCTGAACGGGATAAGGTCTGCGCCCAGGCTCCGCAACCGGCCAGCAAACCCTAGCTGTTCCTCGACGGACACAATCAAAGAGCTCACAGGTGGCTCAATGCCGATCGAATAAGGCAGGAAGTGTTCCCATTGAACCAACCGTTGGCTGCAGGGATGTCGCCATCGAGCCCCAGGGATGGGTTTACGGCGTGTTGGTGAAAGGGAACCTTCCTGCATTTTTCCTTAAGTGAACAGCATTGCACATGCGGTTTGCCTATGGGCTCTTCGACTCGTTGGCCTGATGTCTGATTCCTCAAACCCCCGGACAGTCGAAGCAGCGTTTGATCATCTCAGGTCCAAGGTGCAGCTTGGCATTCAGATCGCGCAGTGCGGTGCGCAGACCCTCCTCGATCACCGGATGGTAGAAGGGCATGTCGAGCATCTGACTGACGGTCATCTGCTGCTGATGAGCCCAGGCCAGCAGGTGGGCGATGTGTTCGACATTCGGCCCCATCATCTCGGCACCCAGGAAGCGGCCGGTACCATGTTCGCCGTAGACGTGCAGTAACCCCTTGTTGCGCAGCATGACGCGGGAACGCCCCTGATCTTCAAATGATACTTCGCCGATGGCAAAGCAACCGCAGCTGCTGTACTTCTGGTTCAGCTCGCGCAGCGTGCTGCCAACCATGGCGATCTGCGGATCGGAGAATACCACCGAGATGGCCGAGCGACGCAGGCCGGCTCGAATGTCCGGGAAGCGGCCAGCGTTGTCTCCGGCGATGCGTCCCTGATCGGCCGCTTCATGCAGCAGCGGCAGCTGATTGCTGGCATCGCCGGCAATGAACAGGTGCGGCACGCTGGTCTGCAGGGTGAAGCGATCGGCGAGCGGGATGCCGCGATTGTCGAGCTCGACACCACTCTTCTCGATGTCCAGCTTGTCGACGTTGGCGCGACGCCCGGTAGCGGCCAGCACGTAATCGACGCTGATCTCTTGCTGCTGACCCGATTTGTCCAGATAACGGATGCGAACCTGGTCACCATCGCGGAACATCTGCTCCACCTTGGCATCGGCATCCAGATAGAACTCTTCGTTGATGGTCTTGGCGGCGTAGTCGCGGACCGCCTCATCGGTCAGCGGCCCGACCAGACCACCCATGCCGAACATGATGACCCGAACGCCGAGGCGGTGCAGGGCTTGTCCCAGCTCCAGGCCGATGACACCCGGGCCGAAGACTGCCACCGAGTCGGGCAGATCGTCCCACTCGAACACGTCGTCATTGATGATCAGGCGATCGCCGAGCTCATTCCAGGCAGTCGGCCAGCTTGGGCGCGAGCCGGTGGCGATGACGATGCGTTTGGCCTCGATCTCCGTGTGGTCGTCCACTTGCAGGGTATTGGCATCGAGGAAGCGGGCATAGCCCTGGATCTTCTCCTCGGCCGGAATGGCGTCGACCCCCTCGAGCACGAAGCCAACGAAGCGATCGCGCTCCCGCTTGACGCGGGCCATCACCTCGCGGCCATCGATATGGATCTCACCTTGCGGATGTACCCCAAAGCCGGGGGCCTTGTGAATATGATGGACCGCTTCGGCGGCGGCAATCAGTAACTTGGAGGGCATGCAACCGACGCGGGCGCAGGTGGTCCCGTAGGGGCCGCCTTCGATCACCACCACGCTCGGGGTATGGGCCTTGGCGGCGCGATAGGCACCGAGCCCGGCGGTCCCACCACCAATCACGGCGACATCAACTTGGATCTTCTTCATGCTCACTCCTTAAAACTTGCTTGATCAATCAGTAAAAGCCGACTGGACTCCCGCTGGGGCAAGCGGCTTGTAGTGCTGGACCAAAAAAGTGGGAAGCGGGCTTCCCACAAAACGGTACTGATGGATGCGGTAGCCTGATTGCCCAGGCTACCGGGGTGTTACTCATTTGGCGAAGTAAGCTTCCAGATCGTCGCTACCGCCGATGTGCTGACCACCGATGAAGACTTGCGGCACACTGGTGCGGCCGGTGACGGCACGCAGGGATACTGTGGTCGCATCCTTGCCCAGAATGATCTCTTCGTACTGGATGCCACGGTCGATCAGCAGTTGCTTGGCCTTGGCGCAGTAAGGGCAACCCGGCTTGGTAAACAGGGCGACCGACTCTTGGAGCTTAACGCTTGGATCCAGGTACTTGAGCATGGTGTCGGCATCGGAAACCTTGAAGGGATCACCCGGCTCGTTCGGCTCGATGAACATCTTCTCGACCACGCCATCCTTCACCAGCATGGAGTAACGCCAGGAGCGCTTGCCGAAGCCCAGATCTTCCTTCTCGACCAGTTGGCCCATGCCAGCGGTGAATTCACCATTGCCATCTGGAATGAAGGTGATCTGGTCGGCCTTCTGGTCATCCTTCCAGGCATTCATCACGAAGGTGTCATTGACCGATACGCACAGAATGTCGTCGACGCCCAGCTTCTTGAACGTCGGCTGCAGCTCGTTGTAACGCGGCAGGTGGCTGGAGGAACAGGTCGGGGTGAAGGCTCCCGGCAGCGAGAAGACGATGACCGTCTTGCCAGCGAACAGTTGTTCGGTGGTGACATCCACCCACTGGTCACCCTTGCGGGTACGGAAAGTGACGTTAGGAACCTTTTTGCCTTCGAAGTTCTGGGACATGGTGGATCTCCTTGAAACATGAGTCGTAGTTGCTAGTTGGTTGAGTGACGGAGCCGCTCGTTGCCCCGTCGATGGATTCATAATCGTCGAGATCGATTGATAGAGCCAATCGTTTATTGATATCGTTTCAATAGTATTTAACTATCAATCGAGGGCGAGAATGAATCTCAAGGATCTGGAGTACCTGGTGACATTAGCCGAAGAGGGCCATTTTCGTCGTGCCGCAGAGCGTTGCTTCGTCAGTCAGCCGACTCTGAGCAATCAGATCCGCAAGCTGGAGCTGGAGCTGGGGGTGGTCTTTTTGGAACGAACCAGTCGCAAGGTGCTGTTTACTCAGGCCGGACTGGAGTTGGTGGCTCAGGCGCGCAAGGTGTTGAGCGAGGCACAACGATTTCGCGAAATGGCTAGTTGTCATGGTGAACAGATGAGTGGGCCTTTGCATCTGGGGTTGATTCCAACCGTTGGCCCTTACCTGTTACCTCATCTGATCCCTGGGCTGCGGCATGATTTCCCCAAGCTGGAGTTCTATCTGCATGAGGCGCAGACCCACCAGATAGTTGCCCAGTTGGAGAGTGGCTCCATCGATTGTGCCATCCTGGCTCTGGTCAAGGAGACCGAGCCGTTTATCGAGTTACCCCTGTTTGATGAGGCCATGTTCCTGGCCGTTCCCTGCGAGCATGAGTGGCAGGCGCGGGAGCAGGTCGCATTGCAGGAGTTGGCTGGGCATCGATTACTGATGCTGGAGGATGGCCACTGCCTGCGGGATCAGGCGCTGGGCTTCTGCTTTGCGGCTGGCGCCAAGGAGGATTCCCACTTCCGGGCGACCAGTCTGGAGACGCTGCGCAACATGGTCGCGGCCGGTGCGGGGATTACGCTGCTTCCCCAGTTGGCGGTGCCCGCTGAGCGTTGTCGGGATGGTGTCTGCTATGTCCCCTGTTGTGATCCGGTGCCGACGCGAAAAATTGGCTTGGTCTATCGGCCGGGATCCCCGCTCAAGGGGCGTTATGAACAGTTGGCAGATTGGGTGCGTGAGCAGATGCAGCGGGTTGTCAGCCCTGAATAAACAAGGCGCCCGAGGCGCCTTGAGTAAACAGACGAAAGAATCACAACGACATCGGCATGACCCGGTTTCGACCCAGCTCCTTGGCGCGATAGAGTTGCTCATCGGCTCGGCGCAGAAGGTTCTCATAGCTATCGTTGGCGACATATTCCGTGACGCCAAAGGAGGCGGTTACCGCATTCAGCCGTTGTCCGCTCTTGCGATCCATCACGCTGAGTTTTTCGATGGCTCGGCGCAGCGCTTCGGCAAATTGACGGGCAACCAGCAGTGAGCGGCTCGGCAGGATAATGGCAATTTCCTCGCCGCCAATCCGGAACGGTCGCTCGCCACTCTTGCAGCTGTCTTTGACGCGGCGGGCTATGGCCTTGAGCACCTGGTCACCGAACACATGGCCGAACCCATCATTGATTCCCTTGAATTTGTCGATGTCGAGAATGATCAGGGCGATAGGCGTCTGGGTGTTGAGTAAATGGTTGATCTCCTGATCGAAGGCTCGCCGGTTTAGCAGACCGGTCAGCGCATCGTGTAACGCCTCTTCCCGGCTCTGCTGCAGCTTGCTCTTAAGCTCGGCAATCTCTTTTTCCGCTTCGCTGAGCTGACTGTGAAATTGCCGGGTTGACTGGCTGATGTGGCGGGAGCCCTGCACCAGTTCGCGCACCAACCCCATGGTTTCATCGATGGAGAGCCCTTCCTCATCCAGTTGCATCAGGCGGGAGAAGCTCTTGTCCAACATGGCCTGAAAATCACCGGTGTCGCT